>ONYR01000033.1 GCA_900322165.1 uncultured Eubacteriales bacterium | reverse complement strand
TCTTCCTATGCCCGAAGGGCAGGGATAAATGCCTCATCGCTCCCTGCCCCGTTTAAAGCTTAGTGGCAGGAAGGATTAGTCGATCTGAGTTGCGGTAGCCTTGAAGGTAGCAGCCAGGTTGGTCTTAACGCCTTCCGGAACCTCTTCAACAACACCTGCAGCGACGTTGCCAAGGAAGGTGTCAGCCTTATCGTTGGTGCCAGCACCGTTGTCATCGAAATCCCAAGTCCACTTCAGAGCGAACTCGAAATCCATCTCCTTGTTAGCTTCGAAGTCGAGAGAAAGATTGATGTTGCCTTTATCGTCAACTTCAAACTGTGCGTTGGAAGCGCCGCTGACCATTTTGAGAATCAGCTGCTCAAGCTGCGGCCCATACTGCTTAACGATCGTAACCGCATCGGTAGCCGCGAAACCGTCAGCCGTGCCGCCCATAGCAGCCGCAAGTGCCGGATAAGCTGCAGCAGCTTGAGTCAGGCTCATCGTCGTATCACCCTTCTTTACGGTGATATCCCACTTGATCGGAGCATAGTCCTTTTTAAGGGTGAAGGTATTGTTGTAGCCGTAGGTGCCATCATCACCCTTGACGAGCTGGGTATAGTCGGTGTAGGTGCCGGCCGGAAGAACTACGTCGGAGAATCCGGCAGGAATGGTCAGGGTGTAGCGGGTTGCGACTTCCGGAGTACCCTTAACGGTAGCGCGGAACGCATCACCGGTGGTACCGGGAGCGACAACAGCTTCACCTTCCTTGTTGGAGATGACACTGTACTCAACTGTTGCAGTCTTGTCATCCGTCTTATACTTTTCAGCAAACAGGTCGCCATCCATGGTAAGGACGATGCCCCACTGTGCCACACGCGCTGCATCTTCACCCTCAGCGCCCGTGGTGTACTTTGCGAACGTGCCACTGATCGCACAGGTGCTGATCAGGGTAAGAACCAAAAGCACGCTCATAACACGAGTAAGCTTGTTTTTCATGTTCTTCTTCCTTTCAGAAAAAAATTTGGCTTAGTGCTATTTATTAAATTGCGTCGTGGCCACGCAAATTTAACCGTTGTCATTGTCGGGCTTAATGCTTTCTTTTTCATCGGAACCGCCCGAAGCCTCCGAAGTCTCTGATGCGCTCTCGCGCCTTGCTTTTTCTTCTCTGAGCGCCTGAAGCTCGGCCATGAGCTTCTCTTTTTCTTCATCGACCTCAGGAGTCTTCTCTTTCTTATGTCTTGTCAGGAAATCATACCCGACGATCAGCAGTACCGGCAGCGCGATGCAAACGATAAAACCGGTCGTCGTCTGCATAAACATGGCAATCTTTCCGGCACCCCGGATTCGCGTTTTGTAAACGCCGATCACTTTATCCGCAGGAATCTGCTCTGAATCCTTGATACTGTTCGCGTCACCCTTGGTCGTGAAGGACAAGCCTCCGTCCATTGTAATATCCGTAACTCTATGCGTAACGACCGCGCCGGTCTTCGATTCCGGATCGAAGAAAGAGATAACGTCTCCAACCTGAACCTTCTCGGGACTTACAACTCGGCCGAAAATCAGATCGCCCTTTTGAATCTCAGGATACATAGAATCGGACAGAACGATCATCGGATACCATCCGGCGATGGATGGGACTTTGTCTTTATTAATGGCACTTTTAACGATCAAGATACAATTGATAAGAAGGATACACGCAAGAAGAATACATATGACAAGCGATATCGCATTCCATATCGTCCTTCCAACCGACCTTTTGCCTTGCTCCCCCATTGAACTATCTCCTTTGTAGCACCTTTCTATATGTTTGGTGCGTTTATAATAATAGGCATATATGTACTCTATGCGCTATTACTATAATATCATACGTTTTTCTTTTTTCAAGTATAAATTCATTTTCTATTTTAAAATCAGCATTCCTTATGTTTTAGCCTTCTTTTGTAATTGTAGTCTTGTTAAATAAAATCTTAATATTTTACGCAAAATGATATTATCATGTAATATTATACAACGAAAAACCCCGAAACCATCAGGTTCCGGGGTTTGTTTCGAGCTGCTGACCAGATTCGAACTGGTGACCTCCGCCTTACCAAGGCGACGCTCTACCGACTGAGCCACAGCAGCTAGCCACGTACTATTGCTACTGCGAGGCACGTCTTTAAAGGCGCGTTTCGCAATGCAAGAGTCATTCTAACACAACACGAGGGGTAAGTCAACAAAAATTCGATCAAAATTTGACCGAATTGCGGACTTTTTGCAATTCTTTTTTATGCACGTTTTCTGTTTTGTCCACTCGCGGACGAGTGTCCGCATGCGTCTGTACCGAGCGTAATCTTACTCAGCATAGTGGAGTCTTTCCGGCCCGATCTGAGCTATTACTTCATTTAAATAGCGCTCTGCCCGCTTCTTCGCACCGTCAAGATCCTGATCCGAATAGTTGCCGCACTGCTCGGGTCTTGCTCCGGGGATCTCCCCCTCAAAGTCTGTGATAAACGCAAACATATCCCGGATCAGCTCAACAATATCCTCCGACTCCAGGTCGCCCGCCATCAGCAAATAGAAACCCGTCCGGCAGCCCATCGGGCCGAAGTAGATGATCTGATCCGCCACGTCTGCCCGGTTCCGAAGGTACGTCGCGCCAAGATGCTCGATCGTATGGATCTCACCGGTCTCCATGACCGGTTCACAGTTCGGCCTGGTGACACGGATGTCAAACGTGGTTACCGTTTCGCTTCCGATCTTATCTTTCCGGGACACATAGATCCCCGGAAGCAGTTTCAAGTGATCCACAGTGAAACTCGCAATCGTCTTCATAGCACTCCTCCGCTTTCTTGCCGGTAACTTCACCGTCTTCCTCCTCGCGCATCGCGACCTGCAGCATCAGCGCGTTCTCGATTCGGTTGCGATGGATCTCGCATCCCATCTCGTACACGCCGGTAATCGATCCGGTCGTGTGCATCGCATTCGCCGCACATCCGCCGCTGCAGTACATCCGCGCAAAGCATTTCGAACATTCTTTGTGCGAGTAGATATTGCACTCCTTGAATTCATCGCAGACTGTCGTATCGGTAATGCCCGTGTAGACGTTTCCGACCTTGAACTTCTCCTCACCCGCAAACTGATGGCACGGATAGAGATCACCGTTCGCGTTGACCGCAAGGTACTCGGTGCCGACACCGCAGCCCGAAATACGCTTGACAACACACGGACCCGCATCAAGATCGATCATATAATGATAGAACGTGAAGTCGCGGCCTTCCTTGTGACGCTTCAGCATCTCCACGGCCAGCTGATCATACTGCTCCAGGATCGTCGGCAGGTCCTCCTCCCTCAGCGCGTAGTCCGCCTCGGGCGGTGCGACAACCGGCTCGATCGACAGCTCTTTGAAGCCAAGATCGGCCATATGAAGAATGTCCTGCAGGAAATCTACATTATAATGTGTGAACGTGCCGCGCATATAATACTCTTTGTCCCCGCGCGCTTCGACAAACTTCTGGAACTTCGGCACGATCGTATCGTAACTTCCGCGGCCCGCGCGGTTGGAACGCATCCGGTCATTGACCATTTTGCGTCCGTCCATGCTCAATACAACGTTGCCCATCTCCTTGTTGCAGAAATCGATGACTTCGTCGTTAATGAGCATGCCGTTCGTTGTAATTGTGAAACGGAAGTTCTTGTTGAACTCCTTTTCCTTCGAACGTCCGTACGCAACAAGCTGCTTCACGACTTCCCAGTTCATCAGCGGCTCACCGCCAAAGAAGTCAACCTCAAGGTTGTGGCGGGTTCCCGAATTCTCGATGAGGAAATCGAGCGCACGTTTACCGGTCTCAAAGCTCATCAGCCCACGCTCACCATGGTACTCGCCCTCGCCCGCAAAGCAGTATTTGCAGGACAGGTTACAGTCCTGCGCCACATGCAGACAGAGCGCTTTCAGCACCGACTGACGCTTCTTAAAATCAAAGGAAACACTCTCAAACAGGTCATCCGTAAACAGTTGTCCCTGGCTCTTCAGAAATTCAATGTCCTCGATCGTCTGCGTAAGGTCCTCCCGGGTCACATCCTCCCGGTCACCATACTTGTCGAGCATCGCATCGATGATCTCCTCCGGCTTGTGCGTCTCATACATCTCGATCATGTCATACGCGACATCATCGACCTGGTGCACGCACCCGCTGTTGACATCGAGCACAATATTGTACCCGTTCTTTTTAAAGCAATGAACCATCCTGTTTCCTCTTCTGTTCTTTCACAAATACGAAAATCTGATCGGTATCAAATCGGCTGCATGCGCGTACCGCTGTGCCTGAATGCGCAGACACCCACCCATATGCGGCCGTCATTTAGGCATGAAAAAATCGCTGCAAAGCATAGCTATGCAGCGACTCTCCTTTTAGCGCAAAATTACTTTTTCAGCTGCTCGCACTTCTGGTTCGCAACGCTGCAAGAAGTCTTGCTGGCAGACTGGCAAGAAGTCTGGCACTCACCGCAGCCGCCCTTCTTAGCGGACTCGGCAAGGTTTCTGGAGCTAAGAGTCTTGATTCTGGTCATGACAATTCCCTCTTTCCTACGATATTGAATCCTCACCGACCATGCGGCGATAGACTTGATGTATTCTATCAGCTTTACCTGTACATGTCAAGTAGAAAGCGTAAATGCAAGGCACTCGTCACGCTCAAAAACACCACCCGAACAACTTGTGTAGATAATCACCCATAACAATTAATTAGGGAATAAATGCACACACAAGGCTTGTTATGTACGATATTTGTGCTATAATATGCAAATGTATAATTTACATCTATTGTAGGCCCATTTCCATCGTGTCTGCTATAGAAATAAATAAGAGCGATAGGAGATCTCAAAATGTTCAAGAAACGTTTCTTAGCACTCCTGCTAGTCCTTGCAATGTGCTTCACGCTCATGCCGTTATCCGCGTTTGCCGATACCGACGAAACCGAAGCCCCCACCGCATCCAGCCAGGAGCAAGAGTCCGAAGCGGAACAGGAAGCTGAACAGAAACAGACCGAAGGACAGTCCGAAGAAGCTGATCAGGCCGACGGCCAGTCTGAAGAAGCTGATCAGGCCGAAGGACAGTCTGAAGAAGCTGATCAGGCTGAAGGACAGGCTGAAGAAGCTGATCAGGCTGAAGGACAGACGGAAGAAGCCAACCAGACCGACGAGACGGTTGGAGAGAAGGCCGAAAATGATGCCACTAATCAGGCTGCTTCCTCAAACGAAGAAGAAGGTGCTCAAAAACAGCCGACCGAAGGCGATACCACCGATACTACCGAGCCGACCGAAGGTGAGACCACCGAGCCCACCGAAGGCGAAGGCGGAAGCACTGCAGACGAACCCCAGGGAACCACTTGGGAAACTTCCAAGTCCAAGAGCGCTGCACCGAGCGATACGGAAGATGTCTACGACGTCACCCTTTCCCTGCCCGCAGCGGAAGAGAACCTGAACTCTGATATCGTTTTTGTTTTGGATAAATCATCTTGTAATGAGGCTACAGCCAGAATGTTCGAGACTCTTCTGGATCAGCTTCTTGCTTCCAAAAAGGAGACGGGAGCCTCCATCAAAATCGCTGTCGTTTCCTTTAAGGGTATTGCTCATTATAACTACGAACTTGCTGAGCTGACAGAAGATAGCAAAGAGGCTATTCTGGCTGCCGTTCAGGTAAAACCGGACAGCAGTGGTTCAAACATTGAAGTTGGCCTTGTCAAAGCTCAGGAAGTATTGGCCGCTGATTCGGAAGTGGAAGATTTCCGAAAATATGTAATCCTGTTAAGTGACGGAACAGCCTACCAGTTCTTGCACGAGGGCGAAAGAAGTACGGTTTGGGTCAAATTCGACAATCCTCAAGCTGGTCAGACATCCTGGGGATATCCCAAGCTTGGCAAAGAGGGTGTATACGATATTCCCGGTGGTGACTGGGATCAGTATTGGCAAAATGTCAAAACCTGGGTTACAAATGATGGCTCGCAATATATTCAAAGCATCTACAAAGCCAATATCGACCTTGAAAAAGTAATTCCCCGAAAGGAAGCCAAGGATCACGCACTTTGTGTAGATTGGGCTTTGTACAACACTTGGGTCGCCTATTCCAAGATGCAGGATGCCGGTTATCATTGCTACGCCATGGATGTTGGAGATGGAAGTCGTCCGCTTGGTGTCGCGTTTATGAACATGCTGAACGGTGGTGCTACTCTGAATTTCAATAATATCCAGAATGACATCCTCTACCTTCTTGATAAAGGCAGTACCGTTGAAGACAAAATGGGTTATGACGAGTCTCAGCCTTATAATTTCGACTTTGTCGATGAGGCTGCAAGCCTGACTCTGAAGGTCGGTGACAAAACCTACGAGGCTGTTAAACTCGATGCAGCTGATGGTGCCACCAGCACCTACGGTTTCAAGCCCGATGCGGATGGAAAATACGCTTTCACCCTCTCCTACTTCAAAGGCGAAGGAAAAGCTGACGAGCATTTCGTCTGGAACATCAACGAAGCTGTTTCGAATTTCGCACCGGTTTCCCTGACCTATCAGGTCAAGTTGGTTGAAAAAGCCGAAGCTCCTGGAGAATATACGGCCGAAACCAATACTTCCGCATCTCTGACACCTGTAGACAGTAACGGAACCCCCGGCGATCCTGAAG
>ONYR01000324.1 GCA_900322165.1 uncultured Eubacteriales bacterium | reverse complement strand
TAGAGCGTTGTCATGCGAATACGCGCAGGCAGGTTGATCTGTGCCTGACGGCTCATCGTAAGCCCGGCCTTCGCCAGCTCCTCTTTCGCCGCGTCCACCATGGGCTTAATGTTGACTTCGCGGGACTCGATTCCAAGCGTATCGATCAGCAAATGACTATACTCGATATCCGGCTGTACCCCTTCCGGCATTAATACGCCGAGAACGCGGTCCTTGCCGAGCGCGCGCACGCACAGTGCCGCGACCGTGGAAGAGTCCTTGCCGCCGGAAATGCCAATCACGGCCGGCGATGTTTTCCCGTTCTTTTCAAACCAGTCCCGGATCCAGAGGATCAGCTCCTCCGTCACTTTTGCCACGTCAAATTCGTATGCCATGTTCTTCCTCTTTTTTTCAGAAAAGGGACTGACGATTCGCCAGTCCCCTTTGACTTATTGTGTACGATCGCGGGATCAGTCCGCGGTTCCGATGAGGTCCAGAGACCGCTCGGTGTTCATCTTGACGCACATCTCGACGAGCTTCTCCGCGGGCACGCCGTGAAGCTGCTGCTTCTGGCCGCGCACCGTGATGGAGACGGTACCGTCCGCGGCTTCCTTGTCACCGACAACGATGATGTAAGGATCCTTGTAGGTCTTGTAGGTCTTGATCTTCTCGTTCATGTTCTTGTCGGAGTAATCGACCTCGACGCGAATGTCCTTGGCCTCGAGCATGTCGACGACCTTCTTCGCATATTCGTTATGCTCCGGACGGATCGGAACGACCGCGACCTGATAAGGACTCAGCCAGAACGGGAACGCGCCCTTGTAGTTCTCGATGATGATGCCCATGAAGCGCTCGAAGGAACCGAAGATCGCGCGGTGGATAACGACCGGCTGCTTCTGGTTTCCGTCGCGGTCAACATAGGTAAGGCCGAAGTTGTGCGGCAGCTGGAAGTCAAGCTGGATCGTACCGCACTGCCACTCACGTCCGAGCGCGTCCTTCATCTGAAGGTCGATCTTCGGGCCGTAGAAGGCACCGTCGCCTTCGTTGATCTCGTAGCCGCCCTCACCGTACTTCTTGTTGAGGATGTTCTTCAGCGCAGCCTCAGCCTGATTCCAGGTCTCCAGATCGCCCATGTAATCATCCGGACGGGTGGAGAGCTCGACGCGGTAGGTGACACCGAAGGTATCGTAGATCTCGTCCGCGATCGACATGATGTCATTGATCTCGTCCTCGATCTGGGATTCCATCACGAAGGTATGGTCATCGTCCTGACGGAACGCCTGTACGCGGAACAGACCGTTCAGCTGACCGGACTTTTCCTTGCGGTGCACGACGTCAATCTCGTTGTAGCGGATCGGCAGCTCCTTGTAGGAGTGCATCGTGCGCTTGTAGGTCATCATTGCGTTCGGGCAGTTCATCGGCTTAGCCGCCATGATCTCGTCCTCAGAAGGCTCCTTGGTGGAACCCGGAATGACGAACATGTTGTTCTGATAATGAGCCCAGTGACCGCTGATGAGCCACAGCTTGCGGTTGTTGATGACCGGAGCGGAGATCTCTTGGTAACCGTGCTTGACGTGCAGCTTGCGCCAGAAAGAGACGAGGGTCTGATAGGTCGTCCAGCCGCGGGGCAGCCAGTAAGGCATGCCGGGTGCGGTCTCGTTGAACATAAACAGGTCCAGCTGCGGGCCAAGCTTTTTATGGTCACGCTCCTGCGCCTCACGGATGAGGTTCAGGTGAGCCTTCAGCTCGTCCTTGTTCGGGAATGCGTAAACATAGATACGCTGCATCTGGTCGCGATGCTCATCGCCTCTCCAGTAAGCACCGGAGGCGGCGCGCACCTTGAATGCGGTGGAAAGCAGCTCGGAAGAGTTCGAAATATGCGGTCCGCGGCAAAGATCAACGAAATCATCGCCGGTGTAGTAGACGGTGATCGTCTCGTCTTCCGGCATCTCCTCGATCAGCTCGGTCTTGAATTTCTGGGTCTTGAACATCTCCAGCGCTTCTTCGCGGCTGACTTCCTTGCAGGTCCACGCTTCCTTGCGCTTCAGGATCTCCCGCATCTTGTTCTCGATCACTTCATAGTCTTCTTCGGTCACGGTGCGAGGCAGGACAAAATCATAATATAAACCATCGGCGATCTGCGGTCCGATCGCGTACTGGACATTCTCTTTACCGAAGATTTCGATGACGGCCTTTGCCAGAATGTGAGCCAGCGAGTGGCGGTACACACTGAGGAAATAGGCTTTGTACTCTTCCTTATCCATGGTACATGGGTCTCCTTTGAAATAAAAAGTTCTAAATTGAAATTCTATCACAACGAACGCGCGTTGTAAAGGAAAATCAGCGGTTTGGAGGGCTGCCGCCCTCCTCGCCGGTCTTATTCGATGATCTTATTCGATGACCTTTCCGTCGATGATGGTGATGCGGCAGACGGAGTCAGAGACGAGCGGCGAACCTTCGTAGATCGCGAAGTCTGCATCCTTGCCGACCTTGATCGAACCGACACGGTCCTCCACGCCGATGTGCTTGGCGGGGTTGATCGTGATCGCCTTGAGCGCGTCGAACTCATCCATGCCGGCCTTTACGGCGAGACCTGCGCACAGCGGCAGGTACTCCTGCGGGATGACCGGAGAGTCAGTGATGATGGACACGCTGCAGCCCTTCTTTGCCAGGATGCCGGGCGTGGTCCAGGACTTGTTCTGGAGTTCAAACTTCGACGCGTGGGTCAGGCTCGGGCCGACAGCCATCGGGTAATCGGTCTCCGCCAGCTTGTCCGCAATGAGATGGCCCTCGGTGACATGCTCAAGCGTCAGCTTGAGGTCGAACTCTTTCGCAAGACGGATCGCGGTCAGGATATCATTGGCCTGATGCGCATGGATCTTCAGCGGAATCTCCTTTTTCAGAACCGGGATCATGGCCTCGCACTTGAAATCAAAGCCGGGCATTTTCGCAGCCTCGCCGTTCGCAGCTTCCTTGCGGGCAAGGTAATCCTTTGCCTTCAGGATCATGTTGCGGATCACGGCTGCGGTCGACATGCGGGCGAAGTTGCCCTTGTCACGGTAGCAGCGCTTCGGATTTTCACCCAGCGCACATTTCATGGCGATGGGATCTTTGATGATCATGTCATCGACGCAGATACCGGTCGTCTTTACGGCGATCCAGGTTCCGCCAATCGCGTTCGAGCTTCCCTGACCGGTCGCAACCGTCGTGACACCGGCCTTGGCCGCTTTATGAACGGTCGGATCCATCGGGTTGAAGCTGTCGATCGCGCGCATCTGCGGCGTGCAGATATCGCCCATCTCATTGTAATCGGAGCCTTCAAAGCCAATACCGTAGCCATCAAGGCCAAGGTGGCAATGCGCCTCAACGAAGCCGGGATAGACATCCAGTCCTTCAACGTCGATAACTTCAACATCTGCCGGGCAAGTCTCCTTCAGATTCGGGCCAATCGCCTTGATTTTTCCGTTTTCAACAAGAATGTCTGCCTTGTAAGCGTCCCGCTGCTCCATGTCATGGATCATTCCGTTTGTAATCAGCATCATCACATTTCCTCCTGTGCTGCTTATAAAACCATCTTCTGCGATTATTCCGCCTTCAGGGTGAAGGAATCGCTGAAGTAATATCCCATTGTTTCTCCCGCCTGCACGAGCACAAAACGGCTTTCCAGCTCCCGCCACTCCAGAGTGACTTTGTTTTCCTCCGGTTCCAGGCAGTACCGTTTTTGTGTCAGCGGCGAGTCTTTCATTGCATAAACCTTAACATACTCGATCGAGTCCGCGTCAAACACGACCTCGATCTCATCCTCCGTTACAGTTACGGCTATGTTTTCAGCCGCTTCCGCCGCGCTTTGATATTCACGCTTGACTCCGTCGTTTAGCGGGAATTCTGCTGTTTTCTCGAGGGGATAGTGAAGGATCAGACCGTCTGTCTCAAGCATTCCGTAGACCTGGCAGGAGACATTTTCGCCGTCAAAGAAAAGCGTTTCGATCTCCAGCCCCTCATCCAGCGTTGTCACGGTCAGATTCCACTCACTCAGCTCCAGCTCTTTTCGCATGGTTCGCACCGCGTCGAGGGAAGCCCAAGCCTTGACCGAAGTGCTGCTGTCCAGTTCCAGATTTCCCAGAACCGCAAACAGGATCCCGTCCGAATGGTTCGAGGGAAGCGCTTTTGCCTCCCGGCATCCATCCGGCAAGCCGCGGATCGGAAGGTAATCAAGCCGCAGATCTCCGGTTTCGAGACCGGTCGGAATCAGGAGGGACGCATCAAGTTCGGAAGCGAGAATCTTCGATTCATCGACCCCTCTTGCCTCAAGGTAGAGCCGCACCGCTTCCTGTGACGCTTCCTCCAAAGCCGCCTCCACGTTCATCCCTTCATCGCTGCCTCCGGCTCCACCAAGAAATAGCTCTCCGGTCTTCAGATTCATCCAGATCGGCAGAACCACTCCATCGATCACAAGCTCCGCCTGTGCCAGATCGGTCAGGTAATAGTGACCGTAATCCGTCACTTTAACGGCATAGACATTTTGGATCTCTGCACCCGGGAAGCGCTCATCACGCAAAGCTTCTACAGCGCTCTCCGCCTCCGCCTGTTTGGCGGACGATTCATCCTTCGAAAAGGTATCGGAAATACAAGCTGTCTGGATAAACAAAGCCACGAGCAGGAGCCCGAGCACAAACGCACGAAGCGGCCTCTGCCCTTTCCTTTCTGTCATCATGAGTATTCACCTCGCCTCTGCCGATGAACTGCCTTCCTTTTGAATAAAGAAACCGCTCCCTTTGTCTTTCCTTCAAAGGCAAAAGGAGCGGTATGTCGCTTTAGAATCAGAACGTAGCGTTCGTGTTGTTATCGTCTGTGGGTGCTTCCGGATTCTCTGCCGGTGCTTCTGCCGGTGCCTGTGCCGGTGCCTGCGGGGTTACGGTCTGCTGCGCGTAAGGCTGCTGAGCGTAGGGTTGCTGGCCGTAAGGCTGCTGTGCGTAGGGCTGCTGACCATATTGCTGCTGGCCATACTGTTGCTGACCGTACTGCTGCTGACCGTAGGGCTGCTGACCGTACTGCTGCTGGCCATAGGGTTGCTGACCGTAAGGCTGCTGACCGTAAGGCTGCTGACCGTACTGTTGCTGACCGTACGGCTGCTGACCGTATTGCTGCTGACCGTACTGTTGCTGACCGTACGGCTGCTGGCCGTACTGCTGCTGACCATAGGGCTGCTGGCCGTACTGTTGCTGACCGTACTGCTGCTGACCGTACGGCTGCTGACCGTACGGCTGCTGACCGTAGGGCTGCTGACCATAGGGCTGCTGGCCGTACTGCTGCGCCTGCTGCTTCGCTTTCTTTTTCTTGCTGGTGACAACCAGAATCACAATGACAGCCGCAGCAATGACGATGACACCGGCGATCAG
>ONYR01000058.1 GCA_900322165.1 uncultured Eubacteriales bacterium | reverse complement strand
TCTATCGCTCAATCAATAAACAGTTAAATACTTCACCAAAAATGAGCCATGTTTGCGCTCTTTTTTCGTAAAATAGTTCCTCAGGGCACCGGGAAGCGTTCTCATTGCGTTTTCGCTCTTTGAATTGCCATGGACCCTTCTCCCGTGGTACAATTATCGAATCACCCTTACAGTATGCTTATTTCAGAGGTATCTCATGAAATTATCGGACATTTTATCGATCGACCTTCCCTGCGGGGGACACGGATTCTGCGGCAGGTGCCGCGTCCGTGCCATCGGCTCTCTCTCGCCGGTGACAAGGGAGGAAGAAGAAAAGCTCTCCCCCGCGAGGCTCAAGGACGGTTTCCGCCTCGCCTGCATGGCCGAGGCGCTCGGGCCGGTCACATTTCCTGACCTGAATCTGGTTTCCGACGGAAAATCCAAGGCCGTTGCGATGGCTCAGGAAGCAGACTCGCGCCCCGCATCAGGGACTGCCGCGAAAACCGCTTCGAAGCCGCAGGATACACCGGTCGTCGAGCTCCGCACCCAGCTTTTCAGCGCACGTACGCTCGCTTCCCGCGCCGTTCCTTCAGAGCTTCCCGCCTCGCTCCCCGCTCATCTCGGGGTCGCAGTCGATATCGGAACCACGACGATCGCGGCTTATTATTTTGATCTCGAAACTCACAAGCTTCTTGCGGCCAAGGGCCAGATCAATCCGCAGCGGCTTTTCGGCTTTGACGTAATCAGCCGGATCGAAGCCGCCTCAAGAGGCAAGTCTCAGGCCCTTACCACCCTGATCAAATCGACGGTCTCCGACCTCATTCCAAGGCAGACCGAGCGCGTGGTCCTGACCGGAAACACCACGATGCTCTACCTCTACGAGGGCCTCGACCCGCTTCCGCTCTCACGCGCTCCGTTTACGATGGAGCACAGCTTCGGCGAGCTTCTGACAAGGGAAGGCCGGCAGGTAATCCTTCCGCCCACCTTCAGCGCTTATCTTGGCGCAGATACCGCCTGTGCCCTGCTTGCCTCCGGGATGAGCGCTCATCCGGAGAAGACATCGCTGCTGATGGATATCGGAACCAACGGCGAACTCGTGCTGCAGCACGAAGGCAAGCTCTATGCTGCCTCGGCCGCTGCCGGGCCGGCGCTCGAAGGTGGAAAGATCGCCTCCGGCATGCCCTCGGTCCCGGGCGCGATCTCGCACCTTGACGAGGGGTGGCACGTGGAGACCATCGGCAAGCAGCCTGTGAAGGGCTACTGCGGCTCAGGTCTTATCGATCTGCTGGCGGTTCTTCGCAAAAAGGGCCTTGTCGATGTCAGCGGACGTCTCGAGGAGAGTCCGTTCTCTGCGGTTCTTTGGAGCACCAAGCTCCCCGCATTTACGCAGGCAGACATTCGCGAGCTGCAGCTTTGCATCGCCTCGATCGGAGCGGCCGTGGAACGGCTTCTTGCCATCAGCGGCGCCTCCAAAATCGACCATCTCTGCCTCTCCGGCGGCTTCGGTTCCGGAATCGATCCCACCAGCGCCCGCCAGATCGGCCTCATTCCCGCTTCCACGCGGCTGAGCGCCCTTGGCAACGCAGCCGGTGCCGGCGCCTCGATGCTGCTTCTGCAGCCCGGCTATCTGGACGAGATGGTTCGCATCAAAGACCGCCTCACGGTCATTGAGATCGGCGGCGATCCGGCCTTTGAGGAAGCCTTCCTCCGCCACATGAGTCTGATGCCTTTTGAAGAAATCTAAAGGAACGTAAACAACATGAAATTGGAGCCCGCAAAGGAAGATTGACGTACCCTGTCCCCGGCTTTATAATACAAGCGTAATCCTTAAGGAATTCTTAACTTATCGAAGAGGGAGGCTTTGCGATGCTTGACAACGTCCCGCGCTACGATATGAAAAAACCGCCGATGCGGATGCACCTTCGCCCCTTGATGGGCCTGCTTGTGCTGCCTTCTCTGCTTTCGCACCGCAACAAGCTCACCAAGGTCAACATGGAGGGCATCAAGCCGCCCTATCTGCTCTTGTGCAACCACAACGCCTTCATGGACATGACGGTCGCGGTCAAGGCTACCTTTCCGCACCGCGTCAACTTTGTTGTGGCGATCGACGGCTTTATCGGACGTGAATGGCTGCTGCGCCTCATCGGCTGCATCTGCAAGCGCAAGTTTACGCACGATGCGCAGCTCATCCGCCAGCTCCGTACGGTCGTTCAAAACGGCGATATCGCGGCGATCTACCCCGAAGCCCGCTACTCCCTCTGCGGCACGACCGCGGTCCTGCCCGCTTCCGTCGGCAAGCTTGCCAAGTTCTTGAAGGTTCCGGTTGTTACGCTGATCTGCCATGGACACCATGTCAATTCGCCCTTCTGGAATACCGCCGATCACAAGCTCAAAGGCACTGAAGCGACCATGACCTGCATCTTTACGGCCGATGAGGTCGCCTCCCTGCCGCACGAGGTGATCATGGACAAGATCACGGAAATGTTCCAGTACGATGATTTCGCCTGGCAGAAGGAAAACCGCAAAAAAATAACCTACCCCAAGCGCGGGGAAGGTCTTCACAAGGTCTTGTATCAATGCTGTGAGTGCGGGACTCAGTACCGCATGAGCTCCTCCGGCATCACCCTGAAGTGTGACGCGTGCGGGCGCAGCTGGACGATGGACGAATACGGCGAGCTGCACGCTTCTGAAGGTGAGACCCGCTTCCCGCACATTCCCGACTGGTACGAATGGGAGCGCGCGAATGTGCGCAAGGAAGTCGAGGATGGCACCTACGGCATTCACTGCAAGGCCACCGTCGAGGCGCTTCCCAATGCGAAAAAGTACATTCCGATCGGTGAGGCCGACCTGACGCATGACATGACCGGTTTTACCTTAAGCGGAATCGAAAACGGCAAGCCCTACGAGATCAAGTGGCCTGCCGCTTCGAATTATTCCGTTCACATTGAATATGATTATCTTGGCAAACACGGTGACTGTGTCGACCTGAACACCTTGAAGGATACGCTCTACACCTACCCTGAGGGTCGCGATTTCTCCGTCACGAAGATGTCACTCGCAACCGAGGAGCTGTACTTTCACTATCACCCGGACGCAAAGCGGTAACAAGGTCCGCCCGCTTGAGCGAGATCACCTCGCCTGTTTCAAGCCGGACAAGGCAGGCGTCATTGACGCGCAGTGTCTCTTTCGCCTCGCCGACAGCGGCATTCCCTGCCGAAGCGTAGACATTGACTTCAGCGGCCGCTTCCCGTGCATCCTGCACGCGGATAAAGTACTCACCCTCCGGGATGTCCGTCCCGACAACATAGGTTCCCTCCGGTTTCAGTTCACCGTTTGGATACCGCTCACGAATGATTGACTCACGGTCACGCCTCTCTCGGCGCGGCCGTTTCTTTTTTGTCTCTTTCGCTTCGGAAGCCTCATCCGCCCCTGCATTGCTTTCTGCTTTCGCATCGTCCGGCGTTCCGGAGATCTCCGCGTCTTCCTCCGCTTCCTCCATCTCAGCCCCATCCGGCTCTTCCGCCTTCAGTCTGGCCGCTTCAGCCTCCACGATCCCTTTCACGACTCCGTCCGAGAGGCGCTTGAGGTTCTCATCCCCGATCAGCGACCGCTCCGCGTATTCATCGAAGATGCCCTGCTTTTTCGCCAGCAGCTCCATGATCCGCTCATCCACGGTGTTATCCGCAAGCAGGCGGTACACCAGCACATCATGCACCTGCCCCATGCGGTACGCTCGCGAGATCGCCTGCGTCTCGATCGAAGGCTTGATCTGCGGCTCGCAGAATACCACGACGCTGGCCGCCTGAATATTCAGGCCGGTTCCGCCGGAGATGGCCTGGCACACCAGTACCTTCTGCGTCTCGCTGCTAGAGAACTCATCGATGATCCGCTGTCTTTCCGCGGTCGGGACCGAGCCCGTGATCGGGCCGGCTGCCGCTTCTCCAAACAGATCCTTGACCCGCTGCAGCGTATTGAGGAAGAACGAGAAGACGATGACTTTACGTCCATCCTCCACCGCCTCCTGGGCGATCTCCTGAAGGCGCATGGCTTTCGATGACTTCGTGATATCGCTCACATTCCACGAGACCTGCCGCATGCCCATGAAGTTGCCGGCGTTTACCTCCTGACGGTACACCCGCTTCTCCTCATATCCGAGATCGCACCACTCTTCCTTTTCGATCTTATCCGGCAGCTCCGCCAACACGTCCTCGCGGATCCGCCTGAGATAGACCGCGCAGGCCTGCTTTTCAAACTGTTTCGCGTTGTTGGAGAGCTTGCCCCTCAGCTCGCTGCTGAGCATGCCGATGAGGTTCTGCATCTCCTTCACATTGTTCTCAAGCGGGGTTCCGGTCATAAAGACCGCACGATCCGCCTTATCGATGATCTCCTTCACGTTGGCGGTGCGCTTCGCCTGCGGATTCTTGACAAAATGCGCCTCATCCACGACGACAAGCGACAGTCTCAGATTCAGCTCCCCGGCTGCCTTCAGCTTCGGGATCGCTTCAAAGTTCGTG
>ONYR01000063.1 GCA_900322165.1 uncultured Eubacteriales bacterium | reverse complement strand
GCCGGCCAGATCGCGCACGATCTGCATGACCTGCTCCTGATAGACGATGCAGCCGTAGGTCGTATTGAGGATCGGCTCGAGCATCGGTGTTTTATACACGATGTGCTCGGGATCCTTCTTACCTTTCAGGTAAGCCGGAATGAAATCCATCGGGCCCGGGCGGTACAGCGCGATTCCGGCGATAACATCTTCAAGGTTCTGCGGCTTGAGTTCGCGCATGAACTGGGTCATGCCGGCCGATTCAAGCTGGAACACACCGTTCGTCTTGCCCTGCCCGATCATGTTGTAGACCTCCGGATCGTCCATCCGCAGGTTTTCAATGTCAATGTGTTTTCCCTCGGTCTCTTCGACCATGTCGACCGCGTCCCCGATGACCGTCAGGGTTCTCAGACCCAGAAAGTCCATCTTCAGAAGGCCGAGCTCCTCCAGCGTTGTCATCGTGTACTGCGTCACGACGTTGCCATCGTTCGTGCAGAGCGGGACATAGTTCATGGTCGCGCTGCCGGTAATGAGAACGCCGGCTGCGTGGGTCGAGGTGTGCCGGGGCAGTCCCTCCAGACGCCTCGACATGTCGATGAGGTTGCGGATCTTCTCGTCCTCGTCGTAGAGCTTTTTGAGATCCGGATTCTTCTCAAGCGCCTGATCGAGCGTGATGTTAAGCTCGTTCGGCACCATCTTCGCGATCTTGTCGACCTCGCCGTAAGGCATGTCCAAAACGCGCCCGACGTCTCTCAGTACAAGTCTGGCCGACATCGTACCGAAGGTAACGATCTGTGCGACACAGTCCGCGCCGTACTTTTCGGACACGTAGTCGATGACCTCCTGACGGCGGCGGTAATCGAAGTCCGTATCAATATCGGGCATGCTGACTCGCTCCGGGTTCAGCAGCCGCTCAAAGATCAAGTTGTAGTGCAGGGGCTCGACGTTCGTGATGTGCAGCGTGTACGCGACGACACTGCCAACGCCCGAACCACGGCCGGGGCCGACCTTGATGCCATGCTCGCGGGCGAAGTTGATGAAATCCCAGACGATCAGGAAATAATCGACAAAGCCCATGTTCTCGATGACACCGATCTCATAGTTCATGCGGTCATTCAGGTCCTGCCACTTGTAGCGCGCCTTGGCCGGATCAAAGTCCGGGGCATCCGGGTTGCAGTCCGGGTAGCGCTCCTTCAGGCCTTCCTCGCAGAGGTGCCGCATCAGCGCTTTCGCGTCCGTCCAGCCCTCCGGCATCGGGTACGCCGGCAGCTTGCGCTCGTGGAACGAGATCGTGACGTTGCATCGATCCGCGATCTTCTGCGTGTTTGCGATCGCCTCGGGCGCATAAGGAAACAGCGCAGCCATCTCCTCCGGGCTCTTCAGCCAGTAATCGCCCTCGTAGCGCATGCGGTCCTCATCCGAGACCTTTTTGCCGGTCTGAATGCAGAGCAGCAGATCATGCGCGGCCTTGTCTTCCTTGAACGTGTAGTGCACGTCGTTCGTCGCGATCAGCTCGAGCCCGAGCTCCTTGCTCATCCGAACGAGCGCCTGATTCAGCTGGCGCTGCTCGGTCGAGCCGTCAAGATGGTCCTGCAGCTCGAGGTAGAAATGATCCTTGCCAAAGAGGTCCGCATACTGCTTGGCGACCTCCTTCGCTTTCTCGTACGAGTGCGTCAGCAGCGCACGCGAAACCACGCCCGCGAGGCACGCACTTGTCGCGATGAGGCCCTCGTGGTACTGCTGCAGCAGCTCAAAATCGATACGCGGCTTATAGTAGTAACCCTCGGTAAACCCACGGGACACCAGCTTCATCAGGTTTTCGTAGCCGGTGTTGTTCTCCGCAAGCAGGATCAGATGATCATACCTCGCGCCGCGCTTGTCTTCGCGGTCGAATCGGCTTCCGCCCGCGCCCGCAACATAGACCTCGCAGCCGATGATCGGCTTGATCCCCGCGTCCATGCAGGCCTTGTAGAAATCGATCGCGCCGTACATGACGCCGTGATCGGTAATGGCCAGGCTGTTCATGCCCAGCTCCTTCGCCTGCTTTACGATCTCCTTGATCTTGGAGGAACCGTCGAGCAGACTGAACATGGTATGGACGTGCAGATGCACAAAGTCCGGGGCCTTCTTGCCCGCTGCACTCTGTTCCTCAGTGTCCATGATCGTTTGAACCTGATCCGCCATTTTCATCCGCTCCTTTCCTCATTCTTCCATCAATAATCTTCCGTCAATACTTTCGGTCAATGCTGCAAAATGAAGGCCGCGATATCCGAAAGCGCACCCTCATCCGCAAGTCCGGGAATATCGTATTCCTTGTAATGACCCGCAAAGGCGCCCTTCGACTCCACGAGCAGGTGGTTCAGCCCTTCGTAGCTCTTCATTTCAGCCCAGTCGCAGCCCGCCAGCTCTTCCTGCCAAGCCGCAAAATCCACGTCCTCGGTGATCTGGTAGTCGGTTCCGCCCTGCAGAATAAACGTGGGCTTCGCGAGCTCCTTGAACGCCGCGACATAATCAAAGCTCCGGTAATCCACCCAGAACCCGGCCGCGCGGGTTAAGATAAACGTCTGCGCGAGCTCCTGCTCATTCATCTTTTCGCAGCTTCCGTCCGCGATAAAATCGCGCTCAGTCTTGACCTTGCTGACCAGGTAATAGATCTCCTCGCTCGAGCGGTCAATGAGTCCGTAGTTGATGTACTGGTCGTAGGCGACCTCCCACCATCCGCGCGGCGAAGAATTGATAAGGACAAACCCCGCAAACAGCCCGCCGGCCTCGGTATCGACCCGGCTTGCGACCTGCGCCCCCTGCGAGTGACCAATGTACCAGATCTGGCTCTCGTCAACGTACGGCAGGGTCTTCAGCACTTCGGCCGCGCGAATCGCATCCTCCGTGTACTCCCAGGCTACGGTAAAGACGGAAACGTCCGCCGCCTCATCGAGCGCCTCCTCCTGATAGACAAGCGTGCGCTTATCAAAGCGGATCGAAACAATGCCCTCCTCCGCCAGCTTCCACGCGAGGTCACGGTACAGGTAGGTGTTGCCGGCCTTCATGTCCATCGTGTTGGACCCGTCGCCTCCGACAAGCACCGCCGCCTTCAAAGCGTCCGTCTCGGAAACGTTCACCGGCTTGGTGATCTTTCCGGGAAGCTCATGGTCCGTTCCTTCCCCGACGACAACGTCGATCTCCTCGATCCCTTCGGGCATCTGCGTATGCGCAAGAAACGCCTCACCGGTCTCATAAAGATAGAGCTGCAGCAGCTGATAGTCCATGTCGTATTCGGCCTGCAGCATCAGATCCCCGCCGTTTTCCATCGCGAGGTCCGCGACCGCGATATAGTACTTTCCGAAGTCGTAGGTCTCGGGAAGGGTCATCTCCGTCGGCTGGCCGTAGGTCTTTCGCAGCGATTCCCACTGCGCCCAGAAATCCTCGAAGGTCTCCGCGTCCGCTTCGCCCGCATGGTAGCCGCGCGCGTTGATGCTCTCAAGATCGCCCGTCTTCATGAACTCCACGATCTTCGCAATGTCGCTGTAGCAGCGCGTTACGGTCGTGTCCGTTGCCGGGTCAAGCGGTACCCCGTAGATCCGCCCGGTGATACAACCGGTCAAGGATAACGCAATGGTCACGGTTAAAACCATGACCATTGCCTTTTTCATTATTGATTTCATCGATTTTCTTACTCTGCGGCCTG
>ONYR01000270.1 GCA_900322165.1 uncultured Eubacteriales bacterium | reverse complement strand
GGTCGAACAGGCACTTTTGGAACATATTCGTAAGGGTGACATCAATTACAGGGACACGATGGCCAGAGCCAGCCTTGTCAGTCAGGGTGTGAAGGTCAAAATGCAGGATGCCGTGACCAACGCGATTTACAGCGCGTTTGGGTTTACCAGACTCTGCACCCGCGCGGCGATCGAAGGCGGTCTTTCACCGGAGGTGGCGTATACGATCGGAGACGAATACGGTAAAAGCATTATCGAATGCAAAACCGTTTTGGAAGTCGCGACGATCAATCATGCGATGTTTGAGGAGTTCATTATGAGGGTCCACAAGGTAAAGCAGAATCCCTCCTATTCGCCTCAGATTCAAAGCTGTCTGGACTACGTCGAGCTCTATGCCGAGGAAGAGATCAGTCTTACGTTTCTCGCAAAACGGGTGGGGTATACGGAAAGCCATCTGTCCCGCCGATTTAAGGAAGAGACCGGAGAGAACATCAAGGATTACATGCGCCGTGTGAGGGTGGAGCGGGGAAAGCTGCTGCTTGAAACCTCAGAGCTCAGCGTGCAGGATATTTCCGAGCGGCTTCACTACTGTTCTGCAGGGTATTTTTCGAAGGTGTTCCGGGAGGAGACCGGCATGCTGCCGTCGGAATACCGGGCGGAGAAAGAAAAAGCCTTCTGAGCGGCTGTCACGGTTGCAAACGAAATCTGTCTCTATTACAATGAAAGCACTTATATATGACAAGCAGGAGGACCGGTTCATGAAAGAAATCACGCTGCGCATTTTCAAAGACGGTACCGTGCAGGGGGAGACGCACGGAATCAAAGGAAAGGCCTGCCTTAACTATATTTCGATTCTCGAACAGCTGACCGGGGCGAAATGTGTCGACTCGGATTTCACCGCGGAGTATAAGGAAACGCCGGAGGTGCTGAGACCTTCGTCAAGGGTTTCGGCCGCTCAGGAAGAGACGGTGGAGACGGAACAGGAGGTGGGCGTCTGATGTCGAACATGACTCCAAACAGATACGCACAGCCGGCCACGGTCCGCAAGCCGCCCATCGGATGGCTTTTGCTGCTGTATGCGCCTTTCGTTGGTTATATCTCCATGCTTTACATGGGCCGGGAGGCGAAAAGAGAGAGTTGGCACCGGATCGGCATGATCTTCGGCTGGGCCTCGTGGGGCTTGCTGGTCCTTCATTGGTTCCTCTCCAACACCATGGACATCCGATTTGTGCAGATTTTCCAGATTCTGCTGTACGTGCTTCAGATCATTCTCGGATCCGTGTGGTGGGGCGGATTCAAAAAGATCTATGCCTTTGACCATGCCGTTTTGCCGGACTTCCTCCCGGGGGACAAAAAGTGGCAGAGACGTCACAGCCTCTGGCTTTTGTGGTCGCTCGTTCCGTGGGGACACAGCCTTATGTTTCTTCAGATCGGCTATCGGGCCGGAAAGAAGCAATGGATTCGGATGGGATGGGCTTTTTGGGTCGTTACCAGCCTTGTGATCCCTTTTATTACCAACCTTAGTATCGGGGACGTTCTCAGTGACAAGATCTACTGGGCTTTCCGAAATCAGGGTTTTTATCCGTCGTACAGTATGTTCATCGGATTGTTTCCCTTTATTGTTTATGGGCTTGCCACAGCGTTCTTTTTCACGCTGGGACTGTATTACCGCAAAGAATATCTTAAGACGATCTGGCCGGAAGAAGCGGCCGCAAGAAGCCGTTATGCGATTCTGGAAAAACCTGGCTGGCGGTTTACCAACTCCCTTTGGATGGCGATCTGTCTTGTCCCGTTTGGAAGCGGCGGTTCGCTGATTTTTTCAGGCATTCGCATCAAACAGCGGCGCTTCATTATGGCAGGGATCCTGCTGATCCTGCTTCCGCTTGTGTATCTTATCGGACTGAGAGCACTGAACGTGATCCTTTCACACGGAGCCCGGAGCTTTTTCGAGAATCGTCTGGTTAACTACAGCGATGTTGACAGAGACATGTATTACTTGATCGTCGGACTGCAAGAAATGTATCGGGCGATCAATCTTATCATCGTGCCGATGCTTAGCTTTGCGCTTTGCTGCTCGATTAGGGAAAAATATCTTCAGACAACGGCCGCCAACTACGGCGGGTTTAAAACTCAAATCGACCGTGAGCTTGCTGCCCGCGAGATCGAGCGTTTCCAGGCGATGCGCGAGGAGACAAGGCAGCAGGAAGAGGCAGCGGAGCGCTACTTC
>ONYR01000101.1 GCA_900322165.1 uncultured Eubacteriales bacterium | reverse complement strand
GTTACCTTTTCCCGGTTGACCGAGCCGATCCAGCAGGAGCCGAGCCCGAAATCGACCGCACGAAGCAGCAGATTCTGCACCGCAGCGCCCGCATCGGTATCGCTGTTTCCTTTTTTCAGCGATTCATCGATCAGCACCACGATATAAGCGGTAGGACGAAGTCCCTTCGGCGGCGCGTAATCTTCCAGATAGCCGGCCCACTTCGTACACGCGAACATCTTCGGAAGCAGCTGTTTCTGATGTACGATCATGTACTTCAGCGGCTGCACGTTCGATGCCTGCGGCGCCAGTCTCGCGGCCTGAACCAATTCATAAAGCCAGTCCAGTTCGATCGGCTGCGGTGAAAAACGACGGATGCTGCGCCTTTTCTCAATGGCCTCTTTCACTTCCATAGGGACCCTCCTTTTCACTTGTTTTCATGTAATCTCTGCTTATATTGACATCCAGCGTCTGTGAAAGCTCCTTTTGGATCTTCCGCTCTCAGCTGAGATGAAAATACTCCTTCAGTTCCTGAACCTTGTCAAGCTTTTCCCAGTTCACGCCAAGATCTTCACGTCCCATGTGACCATAGGCCGCGAGCTGACGGTAGATCGGCTTTCTCAGATCCAGATCGCGGATGATCGCAGCCGGACGAAGGTCGAAGATCGACTCCACCGCCTTCTCCAGCTCACTCTCATCGACCTTGGCCGTGCCGAAGGTCTCGACCATGATACTGACCGGTTTGGAAACACCGATCGCGTACGCAACCTGTACCTCGCACTTATCTGCAAGACCGGCGGCAACAATGTTCTTTGCAACATGACGGCAGGCATAGCAGGCACTGCGGTCCACCTTTGTCGGGTCCTTGCCCGAGAAGCAGCCACCACCGTGACGGCCGTAGCCGCCGTAGGTATCCACAATGATCTTGCGTCCGGTCAGTCCGGAATCGCCCATCGGACCGCCGATAACAAACCGTCCGGTCGGGTTGATAAAGAACTTTGTCTCTTCATCGACCATCTCCGCAGGCAGTACCGGCAGAATGACCTGCTCCTTGATCTCCTTGCGAAGCTGTTCCATCGGAACGTTCTCACTGTGCTGCGAAGAAATGACAACGGTATCAATGCGGACCGGCTTCCCGTCCTCGTATTCGATCGTGACCTGGCTCTTGCCGTCCGGTCTCAGGTAAGGCAGCGTGCCGTCCTTGCGCACCTTCGTCAGCTGTCTGGCGAGCTTGTGCGAAAGCGAGATCGGAAGCGGCATCAGCTCGGGTGTCTCGTTGCAGGCAAACCCGAACATCATACCCTGGTCTCCGGCACCGAACTCATCATCTTCTCTTGTGGAACCTTCCTTGTTTTCGAGCGAATGATCAACGCCAAGCGCGATATCCGGCGACTGCTCATTGATCAGGGTCAGCACCGCGCAGGTGTTGCAGTCAAATCCGTAATTTGCGTTATCATAACCGATGTCCCGGATCACGTCACGGGCGATCTTCGGAATATCCACGTAGCACTCCGTTGTGATCTCTCCCATGATCATGACCATGCCGGTCGTTGCTGCGGTCTCTGCTGCGACACGTCCCATGGGATCCTTGCGCATGATCTCATCGACGATCGCGTCCGAAATCTGGTCACAGATCTTATCGGGATGTCCTTCCGTTACCGATTCCGATGTAAAAAAAGTGCGATAAGCCAATTGTTGTTCTCCTTCAGTGTTCATTTAGTTCATCCAGCGTTACATTAAAGTCCGGAATAAAGACGCGCATAAATTCATCCACGACCGGCATGTGCATCTCATTGATCGTTTTCCGAAGCGCCTTTTCCGCCATCGAAAACTCTTTGTTGCCGCTTCGGATCTCTTCCAGACATTTTGTATAAGCCGCGATCTTATCCGCAGCCTTGACGATTCGCTTCTCTTCTTCATCCTTCGGCTGGATCAAGGCACGATAATCCTCCCGCATATCTTCCGGAAGCATGGAAATCATGCGGTCTTCCGCAATCGCCTCAATATTTTTATACGCTGTTTTGATGTCTTCGTTGAAATATTTGATGGGAGTCACAAGATCCCCGGTGATGACCTCGCCGGTCTCATGATAGACCGCGATCGCCATGATGTGCTCCGGATCCAGCGTTCCTCCGTAATGTTTGTTTTGAAGCAGCGCCAACGCATGAGCGATCATTGCGACCTGCAGCGAATGCTCCTGAATATTTTCCTCACGGCTTGAGGGCATAAGTCCCCACCGCTTAATGTGTTTCATGCGTGCAATGTACGCAAAGAACCGACTCATTGAATTTCCTCTGTACTTTCTTTTTCCACCTGTCCCTTCAGGACGTGGAACATTCCTTCCGCCTCCAGATCACGAATACTGTCTTCGATGCCTGTGCAAGTCAGAATCGTCTGGTTTTTCCGAATATACGAAGCGAGCTCCTTCTGGCGGCTGACATCGAGCTCACTCATCACATCGTCAAGAAGCAGCACCGGCTCATCGCCGAGCTCCTCCCGCATCATCTGCATCTCCGCAAGCTTCATCGAAAGTGCCGCTGTCCGCTGCTGTCCCTGCGAGCCGAAGGTCCTGACCTCCGTTCCGTTCAAAAACAGGGTCATATCATCATGCTGCGGCCCGATCCCGGTCGTTCCGAACCGAAGATCCTTCTCGAGCTGCGATTCAAGCTTACCGGCATACTCCTCCGCATCCGAAGGAGCACCCTGATCATAGCGGATGGTCAGCTGTTCCTTTTGGTTCGTAATGCTTTGATGAATCTGAGCCGTGTAGCTTTCAAGCTTTTTGACGAACGCCGCGCGCTTTTCCATGATCCTCAGACCATAGTAAACGAGCTGCTGATCCCAGGCAAAGATCGTGTCCGCGACCGTTTGAGGATTTTTCTCCACCTTCAAGAGCTGATTGCGCTGTCTTAGGACATGGTAATACTGCTGCAGGTCATGAAGATACACCGCATCCACCTGCGACAGCTCCATATCCATGAATTTTCTGCGGTACTGCGGGCCGTTTTTGACAAGCGACAGATCCTCCGGAGAAAATACGACAACATGAAAACGCCCGATCAGCTCGCTTCGCTTCGAGGGATAACCGTTGACAAGGATCGTCTTGTGCCCGCTTTTTTTGAGATGGATCTCGATCTTCTCTTCTTTTCCGCGCACTTCATAGACGATCCTGATCAGCGCTTCCTCCGCCCCGAGGCGGATGCACTCTTTATCGTTGGAGGTACGGTGTGATTTTCCGGTGGCACAATAACAGATGCCCTCGAGCAGGTTGGTTTTGCCCTGCGCGTTGTCACCGTAAAAAATGTTGATCCCATCCGTCAGCTCGATCGTTTCACTTTCGTAATTTCGAAACTGCTTCAGCGTCAGCTGTTTAACCACCATCGACCGCTTTATTCCTCTGCCTTGATTTGATAGACCGTACCGTCGATCTCCACCGTATCGCCGGTGCGAAGCTTTTTACGGATCACGTTGGTGACTTCACCGTTGACCTTCACTTCCCCGTTTTCGATACGGCTGCGGGCATCTCCCCCGCTCATTGCAAGATTCTCCAGCTTCAGAAACTGGTTCAGCTGGATGAATTCACCTTTTACTTCACAAATGATCATTGTAACTCCAATCTGACTTACGAATGCAGACGGATCGGTAGAATGAAGTATTTGTAATCACTGCCTTCGGTCGCTTCGATGATGCACGGTGTCAGCGCGGAGGCATAGTTGATAACGACCTCATCGCCCTCAGCGGCTTTCAGCGCGTCGAGATAATACTTCGGGTTGAATGCAATTGTCAATCCCTCGCCTTCGATCTTTACCGGAACTTCTTCACGGGAGCTGCCGGTCTCGGCGTTGGAGGTAATGACGATCTTCTCTTCATCGATCTCAAGACGGATCGGGCTGTTCTTGCTCTCACGGCTGATGAGGGCGGCGCGGTCCACACTGCTTAAGAGCTCGCGGCGGTCTACGGTGACCTTCGTCTTGAATTCCATCGCGAGATTGCGCTCATAATTCAGGAAGTTTCCTTCAAGCAGTCTTGTCAGCACGACCGTGCGGTTCATCGTAAAGAGTGCATGCTTGCCGGTAAAGACGATCGTAGCGATCGAATCCTCTTCGGTCTCAAGGATCTTGTTGATCTCGGACAGCGCTTTTCCGGGAACCGTTACTTTAAAGTTCTGACTGCACTGGACCATGGTGCGGCGCATCGAAATACGGAAACCGTCGACCGCGACAATGTAAAGATAACCGTCACGGATATCGAACAGCTCGCCGGTCAGCACCGGACGGCCGCTGTTTTCAGGAGCGATCGAGAAGATCGTATTGTTGATCATGGAACGAAGGATCGACTGGGAAACCATGATCTCCTTCTCATGCTTGATCTCCGGCAGGCGCGGGAAATCACGTCCCGGCAGGATGCCGATCGTAAATTTGGAACGGGCGCACTCGATGGTCATGTGATTGTCGTCCGTCGTTTCAAGCTTAACGTCCTCATCGGGAAGACGGCGGATGATCTCACTGAACATACGCGCGTTTACCGCAGCGGAACCTTCCGCGCGGACAACGGCTTCGATGCTCGTCTGGATTCCCATCTCCAGATCATTGCCAAGAAGCGTCAGCGTATCGCCTTCGGCGTCAAGCAGGATATCTTCGAGGATCGGCATGGTGGTACGAACGGATACAGCCTTGGAAACAATGCCGACAGCCTTTAACAGATCATTGCGGTTGCAAATTATCAACATAGCGAAGCTCCTTTCGGAAAAGGGCCTGGGATGAATGATATCCCATCCTTTTCTTTTTTGTTTTTTAGTCGTTTTAGTAATAGGGGCTGTGATAAAGTGGAAAACCATCTCAAGCCCTTATGAATGCTGGCTTTCGGATGTGAAAACCGCCGTTGACAATCGGTTGAAAACCTTGCCCGGTTTCCACATTTTCAACGGGGGGAGGGAGGAAAGATACTTTTGTTTTTCTTTCTCCACTTTTCATCCACCGTTTATAAACCGGAAAATCACGGGTTATCCACATTTTATCGGACAATTTTGTTCATAACTTTGACTTTGTGCAGGTAAAACTGCGGTTTTGAACGTTTTTGCCCGTTTTTCGCAGGTTTATTCACCGTTGATGCGGCGTTCCATATCTTCGATGGACCGACGAAGCTCTTCCCCGCCCGGTCCTTTCAGATCATCCGCGAT
>ONYR01000068.1 GCA_900322165.1 uncultured Eubacteriales bacterium | reverse complement strand
TGCGCTGCCGGAACGCTTGATCAATCGACCCGTTGATGGAAGGATCGGACAGGTCACGCCGTCAAACGTGCGAACGCCTTCCGGGAAAAACGCCAGGTTTTTGCCCTCCTTGATCCGTTTGAGCATATCCCTGACCGTGTATGCACCGACCGTTCCTTTATAACGCAGGATCGGATCAAAAATGAACTTGAGGATCGGAAAGACCTTCCAGCGGGAGATATGTTCACTGGCTACAAAATAAGCCTGACCGCGCAGGGCAAGGCCGACAAGGATCGGATCAAAATCCGTGACATGGTTGCTAAGCAGGATAAACCGTTCATTTAGCTTCGGCATGCGCTCAAAGGTATAGCCGAATTTCAGACGCGCAACGAGAAAGCCGATCGGACGAAGCAAAGCAAACAGGAATCGATGGCGCCTGGAGTGATCTTTCTCTTTCGCCTTTGACGTTTCGCTCATGACAGACTCCTTTTCTGAGATGAATGGCGGCCCCGATCAAAGTGTCTGCAAAGCGAGTCGGATACAATCGATCAACTCCTGCATTTTATCGTCGAAATTGTCGGAACTGTGAATGATGTAGCGGCGAGGGTGATGATCCCAGGCTTTTAGAAGCTTATCATCCACTTCGCACGCACCTTCCGGGGTCTCATAACGAGCCGTATTGTTGTCAAGCGAATAAATCTCACTGTGAGCGTGCTTAGCGGCCGTTTCCAAATGGAAGACAGCGTGATACGGAGCGAGAAGTTCCTCCTCACTCCAGCCGTTCACCTTCAGAACCCAGGCAAACTCCTCATCATTCATGTAGGCACGGTTGTCAAGTTCCGCACGGTCGCAGACAATCAAAAAGCGATCACCGGGAATGTGCTCGGCAGCCTCCTGATACAGCTCTTCCTTGCGCAGCTGCATTTTCATCTGGATGCACTGATATTCTGCATTGGTATAGCAGGTCCATGGAGCCACGCCGCCCGAGATCAGCTCGGTGGCGGTTTCAGAAATGAACAGAACGGTATAACCTTCCTTCGTGAAAACTTCCTTGATATGCTTCATGGCACTGGTTTTACCGCCGCACGGGCCGCCGGTAACCACAATCTTCGTGATCTCTTTCATGAAGAAAATACCTCTTAAATTGTAATTCGTTAAGTTAGTCTTAACAAAATAATTATAAACACCTGTTATGGCAAAAGCAACTGAAGATGTAACGTTTTGCTACGTTTCTTTCAGACCGGCTGATCACCGATTGATCATGAAAATCAATCCGGTTGCTGCCCGTCATGGGCTTTCCAGGCACATTCCGTGATCTGCATGTTCGTGAAAACAGCCTTGTAACCTTGTTTCGAGAAATAAGAAAGAAAAACATTCTCTCCTCTTTGTTTCTTGTTATAATAAACTTAACTAAGACTCCACTTGGGAGGAAAACATGAAACAAAAAGCTTTTAGTAAACAGTTTCTTGCCGCGTCGCTGGCCTTATTGCTCTTATTGGTTTCCGCCTGCTCTGCTCCAGTTCAGGAAAGCCAGACCGACGAAGTAACAACCAAAGAAAACACTCAAGCTGAAGAGGCAATTACTTTGGAAGACACGATCGGGCAGGAATCCGAGCCTGATTCATCGACCGAATCGTCATCTGAAAAGGAGGAAGAATCCATGACACAAGTGAAAGAAGATTCCGGTTTCCGCCTGATCGGCTATATGCCGAATTGGTATGATCGTTCCGTTCTCGATACGGTTCGTCTTGAAGCATACACGCACATCAATTATGCCTTTGCGATTCCGAAGGAAGACGGGACGATGCGCCCGCTGCCGAATGAGGCGTTTACGAACAAACTGATTGAAAAAGCCCATGCGGCCGGCGTGAAGGTGCTGCTTTCGGTTGGCGGATGGAGTTATCAGGAGATACCGCTCGAGGCGACATTTGTGAAAGCTACCGAGACAGCTGAAAAATGTGAACTGCTCGCTCAAAACATTGTCGCACAGGCAGTGCAGTATGGATTTGACGGTGTGGATCTGGACTGGGAACATCCGAATGAACAAACGGCCGCGCAGTATGAAGCCCTTGTAAAGGCGCTTCGCGTTCAGTGTGACGAACACGGTTTGTATCTGACCTGCGCCGTCATCGGCGGACCCTCGATGGACCTTGCCATTACGGATGAGGCGGCGGCTCAGTTTGATTGGATCAACGCAATGGGCTATGATGGCGGTGAAGGGGAAGAACACTCTCCTCTTTCGCTGGCCGTTGACTATATCACCTATTGGACGCAAACACGCGGGATCGCCAAAGATAAGGTCGTGATCGGAGTTCCTTTCTATGAACGGCCGTCCTGGGCTTCGTATGACGCACTGGTTGCAGCTGATCCGCAGAACGCGTATTCGGATACGGCAAACTATATGGGCGGGACCGTCTACTACAACGGCATTCCGACCATGAAAGAAAAAACCTCCTACGCCGTTGAAAACGCAGGAGGCATTATGATCTGGCAGATCGTGCAGGATACCAAGGATCCGGAGCTGAGCTTACTCAGTGCGATTATCGAGACACTCAGGGAAGCCGGTGTGTACAACAAATAAGTGTGCTTAATTTGTCTTTTTCGGATCGTAGGCTTCATTGATCCGGGAAAGGAAAGCCTCATCCGGGATCAGGGCGATGCCTTCTTCGTTGCTCAGGACAATGAGCCGCTGGCCTCCGGTCAGCCCGAACTGATCTCGTAAGCCTTTGGGTATCACGATCTGGCCTTTCTCACTGATCGCAACGGATCCCCAGATATTCTTTCCTCGCGAAACCGAAGCGCTCAATCCCAGATCTTCTTTCGATTCCTCGTTCACTAACCTGTCGATCGTTGTGCCGTACACCTCCGCTAATCGGCTGCATTTTTCGATATCGGGGACGGTCGCTCCGCTTTCCCATTTAGCGTAGGCTTGTCTTGAGATTCCGATCTTTTCAGAAATGGCTTCCTGAGAATAACCGTAAAGATTCCGCAGCATGATGAGATTATCTTTCAGCATGGAAGGTCTCCTCTCTTACAGATCGAGCTTTTCGAAATGCCTGCAGGCACTCAGGCACGAGCCGACCGTTATCACAAGATAGATCAGCAGTCCTGCTGCAAACAGACTCAGCTGAAGCCCAAGTGCATCCGTGCCGAAGGCATTCAGTCTCTCCAATCCGGGGATATGATGCAAGACTTCCGCAATCAGTATCGTAAGAAAACTGACTATGATAAATGTAACATACGGAAGACCGAATTTGTAGGCGGTTTTAAAGAATCCCCGGACAAAGATCAAGTTAAACCAGGCAAAGACGATCAAAGCCATCCCTACCGCAAAGAAATTGGCATTCATCAGCGCATTGTTCCTATAGGCAAGCACTTCTGAAAAGACGGTCATGCGGAGCAAAGTGGAAATGATCATCAAGATCGTGCCGCATATCTGAATCAGACAGACAAAAATGTATTTTGCCTTCACGACATCTCTTTTCGCAATCGGGAGCAACGCCGAAAAGACGATATCATTCGCTTCTCTGGCTGACTGAAAGCTTTGAAACAACCCTTGTGAGATAAAGAACGTTCCAAGAAGAATCGGATATCCGGGTAAGAGGAACATAAACCCTAAGGGAATAAACAGATAGGAAAGGATCGACGCGCTTAATTTCATCTCTTTTCTTAACAGGTTACGCATGAAAAGCCCCTCCTTCCATCCGAAGCATCGTATCCTCGAGGCTCTCGCCATCTTCGGAATAACGATCGATAAAGTCTGCTTTCGATGTTGCAACAATGATCTTCCCGTTTGAGATATACACGATATCGTCCGCACACTTTTCAATATCTGAAATAATGTGCGTAGAGAAAAATACCGCGATTCCCTCTTTTTTAAGTTCAGTGAAAACGTTCAAGAGCTCATTTCTCGAAAACGGGTCTAGACCGCTTGTCGGTTCATCAAGGATCAAAACCTCTGCCTGATGAGAAAGCGCGAGCATCAGATTGACCTTCACCTTCATGCCTTCCGAGAGCTCCAGAGGAGTTTTGGATTCGTCGATCGAAAAGAGATTCATGTATTTCCGGTACGACTCTTCGCTCCAGGTATCATAAAACCGTTTCACAATGTCAACGATCGTTTTGATCTTCTTCCGCGGATACCAACTCAGCGTACCGGTCGAATAACCGATTCGCTTTTTAATAGCACTCTCGTTTCCTTTAAGCGGTAGATCGAAATAGGACACATCCCCACTGTCCGCCTCAATGAGATTCAGCATCGCCTTGATCGTTGTTGTTTTTCCTGCACCGTTCCTGCCGATAAACCCGGTTATTCTTCCACGCTCCAGCCCAAAGGAGACATGCTGGAGGTGAAAGGACGGATAGGATTTACATAGATCGTGTACCTCGACAATCATCAATCAAACCTCCCATAAATATGATGGATACTATTATAGTAAGGTTCAGTTGCAGCAATGTCCACCAACCCAAAATGACAAAAGAGCCGAATCATTGTTATGTTTGGTTGCGGCACAAAAAAACCGCCGGCATTTGCCGGCGGCCTTTTGGATGCAGTTAATAACTCAATCAGAACTTTCCAGCCTTTGCAGCCTCTTCGATGGAAACTGCGGTGGAAACGGTCATACCGACCATCGGGTTATTGCCCGCGCCAATCAGACCCATCATCTCAACGTGAGCCGGAACGGAGGAAGAACCGGCAAACTGAGCGTCAGAATGCATACGGCCCATGGTATCGGTCATACCGTAGGAAGCAGGACCTGCGGCCATGTTATCCGGATGCAGGGTACGGCCGGTGCCGCCGCCGGAAGCAACAGAGAAGTACTTCTTTCCGGCTTCGATGCGCTCCTTCTTATAGGTGCCGGCTACCGGATGCTGGAAACGGGTCGGGTTGGTGGAGTTACCGGTGATGGAAACGTCAACGTTCTCTTTCCACATGATGGCAACGCCTTCCTGAACATCGTTAGCACCGTAGCAGTTGACCTTGGCACGCGGAGACTCGGGATCCTTGGAATAGCACTTGCGGTACACTTCCTTGAGCTCGCCGGTCTTGTAGTCGTACTGGGTCTCAACATAGGTGAAACCGTTGATGCGGGAGATGATCTGAGCCGCGTCTTTTCCAAGACCGTTCAGGATGACGCGCAGCGGTTTGGTACGAACCTTGTTCGCCTTCTCGGCAATACCGATCGCGCCTTCAGCAGCGGCGAAGGACTCGTGGCCGGCAAGGAAAGCGAAGCACTCGGTGTCCTCTTCCAGAAGCATCTTGCCAAGGTTTCCGTGTCCAAGACCAACCTTACGGCGGTCAGCAACAGATCCGGGGATGCAGAAAGCCTGCAGGCCGATACCGATCGCAGCAGCGGCGTCAGCGGCACGGCGGCAGTTCTTCTTGATCGCGATGGCAGCGCCAACGGTGTAAGCCCACTTCGCGTTCTCGAAGCAGATCGGCTGAATACCTTCGATCAGGTGATAAACATCAATGCCAACACCATCACAAATTTCCTTGCACTCTTCAATCGAAGAGATTCCGTACTCCTTCAGCACGGCAAGAATCTGGGGCTCTCTTCTTTCG
>ONYR01000150.1 GCA_900322165.1 uncultured Eubacteriales bacterium | reverse complement strand
GTGAGCTTGCTCAGTGTTGTGGTGTCTCTGATCTTTGGTGTTGTCATCGGTTCCATCGCCGGTTACTTCGGCGGATGGCTCGATAACGTCATCATGCGTATCCTGGATATCATCCAGTCTCTGCCGGGCATGCTGCTGACGATCGTTGTCGCGGCTTCTCTTGGCGCCGGATTCTTTAATACGGTTCTTGCGCTTTCGGTGAACGGTATACCTGCTCAGGCCCGAATGCTAAGAGCCCAGATGATGAGGGTTCGCGGCAGTGAATATGTTGAGGCGGCGACCTCAATCAACTGCAGCAAGGTTCGAATCATTGCCAAGCACCTGTTCCCGAACTCGTTCTCGCCGCTGATCGTTCAGGCTTCGATGGCAATCGCGAACCGTATCACGATGTGTTCGTCTCTTTCCTTCATCGGTCTTGGTGTACAGCCGCCGGCTCCGGAATGGGGCGCCATGCTCGCCGGTTCCCGTCAGTACATCCGTGACTATCCGTACATGGTCATTTTCCCGGGTCTTGCGATCGCGGTTACCGTCCTTGCCCTGAACCTTCTGGGTGACGGTCTGCGCGACGCGCTCGATCCGAGACTGAAGCGATAAGGAGGGAGAGAGAATGAGCGAAGTTAACAACACTCCTTTCCTTGAGATCAACGATCTGAAGGTTGAGTACTTTACCAAAGAATCCGTCGTTCATGCGGTTAACGGTATTTCTCTGAAGCTTGACAAGGGCACGACCCTTGGTCTTGTCGGTGAGACCGGTGCCGGAAAAACGACCGTTGCAAAATCCATTCTTCGTATCCTTCCCGATGTCGGCGCCCGTATTGTCGGCGGCGAGATCAAGCTGGAAGGCAAAGACCTGCTTTCCGTCAGTGAGTCCGAAATGCGTCAGATCCGCGGTAAGAAGATCTCCATGATCTTCCAGGACCCGATGACCGCGCTGAACCCGGTTCAGAAGGTCGGTGACCAGATCGCCGAGGTTATCGCGCTGCACTCCGATGACAGTGCGGAGCGTATCCGTGAGCGTGCGGAAGAGATGCTCGAGATGGTTAACATTCCGAAAGAGCGTTACACCGAGTATCCGCACCAGTTCTCCGGCGGCATGAAGCAGCGTGTCGTCATTGCCATCGCGCTGGCCTGCAATCCGGAACTGCTGCTCGCCGATGAGCCCACGACCGCGCTTGACGTTACGATTCAGGCTCAGGTGCTGCGCCTGATCGCGGAGCTGAGAGACAAGCTTGGTACCTCCATGATCCTCATCACTCATGACATGGGTGTTGTCGCGACTCACTGCGATACCGTTGCCGTTGTTTACGCCGGCAGCATCGTTGAGTACGGTACCAAGGAACAGATCTTCGACCATCCGACCCATCCGTACACGATCGGTCTGTTTGGTGCGATTCCGAACATGAACGTCGATGAAAGATGGCTGCACCCGATCGAGGGACTGCCGCCGGATCCCACGAACCTGCCGAGCGGATGCCCGTTCAACCCGAGATGCAAATATGCGACCGAGGCTTGCCGAAACGGTGAAGTTCCGGTCTGCAAGACACCCGATGGCCATGAGTGCCGCTGCCACAACATTGAAGCCGTACTGAAAGGAGAAGGAAAAGATGCCTGAGAACAACACTCCTGTTATTGAAGTTCAGGGATTGAAAAAATACTTCCCCACGAAGCGCGGTCTGCTTCATGCGGTTGACGATGTCACGCTGAAGATCGAGAAGGGCAAGACCCTCGGTGTCGTTGGTGAGTCCGGCTGCGGAAAGTCCACCCTCGGACGTACGATCATTCACCTGCTGGAGCGTACCGACGGTAAGATCTTCCTGAACGGTGAGGATATCTCCGACGTTAAGGGTAAGGATCTGAAGAAGGTTCGTGAGAAAATGCAGATCATCTTCCAGGACCCGTATTCCTCTCTGAATCCGCGCTACACGATCGAAAACACGATCCGTGAGCCGCTGATCGTTTCCAAACGTTTCAGCAAGGCAGAGATCAATGAAAAGGCCAATGAGCTGATGGAGCTTGTCGGTATCGACAACCGTCTGCGCCTGAGCTACCCGCACGAGCTGGACGGCGGCCGTCGTCAGCGTGTCGGTATTGCCCGCGCGCTCGCGCTGGAGCCGGATTTCGTCGTCTGTGACGAGCCTGTTTCCGCTCTGGACGTTTCCATTCAGGCACAGGTTCTGAACCTTCTGAGAAGTCTTCAGGATCAGAAGGGCCTTACCTACATGTTTGTTACCCATAACCTGTCCGTCGTCCGTCACATTTCGGATGACATCTGTGTTATGTACCTGGGTCAGGTCGTAGAGCTTTGCCCGTCGCATGAGCTTTTCAAGCGCCCGATGCACCCCTACACGCAGGCTCTGCTGTCCGCGATTCCTTCCGTGGATATTCACAATCCGAACAAACCGGAGATCCTGGAAGGTGAGCTGACAAGTCCTGTTAACCCGAAACCCGGCTGCCGTTTCGCGGCACGCTGCAAGTATGCTACGGAAGCTTGCCAGGAGCCTCAGGTTCAGCGCGAGCTCGAGCCCGGTCACTTTGTCCGCTGCTGCCGCGCGGAAGAGCTGGCCAAAGACTGATTGTAACATTTTCTGTTTCATAATTTCCGGGGAGGAAGCGCTTAGGTGTTTCCTCCCCAACCTCCAAAAGAGGGAGTTTCAATGAAATCTTTACTCAACCTTGATTACACCGGCCGCGGCGTGCCGGAACAGATGCTCGATGTGTTTCTTCCCGAGACTGAAGGGTTTGACACGGTGATCTGTTTCCACGGGGGCGGCTTTCAGAAGGGCGATAAAGGGCAGGTGCAAATGCAGTTTGCGGAGGCCTTTACGAACGCAGGTGTCGCACTTGTCAGCCCTGAATACAGAATGATGCCGGAATCTCACTATCCGGATTTCCTTTACGACGCAGCAAGAGCCGTTCGTTACACGCTCGATCATGTGAAGGAGTGGGGCGGAAGCGGAAAGGTATTTGTCAGCGGCCAGTCTGCAGGCGCGTACCTGACGATGATGCTTTACCTCAATGACCGTTACTATCAAAGCGCCGGGGTCGACCCGGAGGCAGTAGCCGGTTATTTCTCTGAGAGCTCTCAGCAGCTCGCCCATTTCAATATCATGAATGACCGCGGGCTTGACGGAAGACTTGAGCGGATCGATGAGACCGCACCGATCTTCTATGTTCGCGAGGGCATGCGTGAAAAACCGCTTTGCCTCCTGTTCTATACACAGGATATGCCGTGCCGTCCGGAAGAAAACCGCCTGATGTATGCTTCTCTGAAGCGTTTTGTTCGCGAGGAGCTTCTCAGCTGGGTGCAGCTCGAAGGCCGGCATTGCTACCCGGATCATATGGAAGAGCGGGTCGAAGCCTATCTGGATTTTGTTAAAAAATATTGATCAACAAGAATAAGGGAAAGAAGGAATTGCCTTGAAAAAGAAAGCGATCTTTGTGGCTGAACCGCTTTTGATGAGTCTTTACGGTGCCTTTGCCGTGTTTTTCATCATCTTAAGCGTCACGATGTTCTCGGTAAACAAAACAGATTTTGCTTGGTTTTTCCTGGCCTTCGTCCTCTTTTTCGGAATCATTGCCGCGTTTTACGGGAACCTTGTGATCCTGACCCGAGAGGGGATCTGCCAGCGCTTCCTGTTCATTCCGGTCCGTCGCCTTACCTGGGATGAGGTGAAGGAGATCGGAGTGCTCGGGAGCCGGCCTCCGTTTAAAGGACAGGCCGCGAAGGTCAGTAAACGGGCTAAAAAGCCGGGCATGCTGTACTTTTACCTTTCAACAAAGGAATTGACGGAAGATGAGAAGTTTGATCTGGTGCTGAAATGGCCTCCGTTTCACCTTTGCTTTTTCCGCTACAGCCAGAAACGTTTCGAGACGATGCAGTTTTTTGCCGATCGTGAAATGAAAATGTACAACACAGGAGCTCTTTCACTGGGTTCCTATATCAACGAACAATAGTTTTATTCATGCAGGAAGGAGTTTAGCATGGGCAAGCAGCCGAATATCCTCTTTCTTTTCAGTGACCAGCACCGCGGTGACTGGATGCCTTATGACCCGGAATATAAAAAAGCGCAGGGCGTTGAAGATCTTGAACTGAACATGCCGGTGATCCGTGCGCTGATGGATCAGGGCACCGCCTTTACGCAGGCGATCTCTCCGGCTCCGGTCTGTGCACCGGCAAGAGCCTGCCTCGCAGCCGGCAAGCGTTACCGCAGCTGCCGCGTGTTCTGGAATACCGCAAACTACGATGCAGCGCTTCCGAGCTTCTACAACAAGCTTCACAACGCCGGCTACTATGTCTGCGGAACGGGCAAGTTTGACCTTAACAAAGCCGATCTGGAGTGGGGCGACGGGTACCATAAGCTGCTTCAGGACATGGGCTTTGACGCGGCGACCGACAGCGAAGGCAAGATGGATACGATCTGGGCGGCCGGCCTTGACAATCCCGG
>ONYR01000212.1 GCA_900322165.1 uncultured Eubacteriales bacterium | reverse complement strand
AGTTGATCCCGGCTTTCGCGGCCGATCACGACATCGGCTCCGGCCTCGGCTCCGACAAACGCGTCTCCCGTCGCATCGACGAAGAGGTCGGCGTGAAATTCAAATTCTTTTTCGGTTGTGAGCTGCAGGGCTGTGATGCTTTGGATCTGTCTGTCGTATCCGTCCGCATCCTGTTCCAGCTTTTGTGCAGCTACTTTCGCAACATGGGTATTGAGATACAGGTCAAGCCCTTCCTGAAAGGCCGCCTTCTCCCAGAGAATACTGTCAAAGATCATCCAGCTTGTCTGCGGATTGCGATGCTTGTGTTCCAGCAGGATCTCTTCCAAAATGCCGGTTTCCCTGGCATTGGGCCGGCTGCCGTGATGATCCGCTCCGCAGATATGCATGCGGATCTCGGAGCTCGCATTGCCGCCAAGCATGGGCCGGTCATGAACCAGTGCTACGCTGGCGCCTTCTCTGGCTGCGGCGATCCCGCAGCAAAGTCCGGCTAAGCCTCCTCCGGCTATCACGACATCGTATGCTTTGACTATACGCTTCATTCAGCTCTCCATCTCTTGTTTGATGGCTTTGATGAATCCTTCCGAATCCACCTTCACCGGTTTGATGCCCTTCCCCTCCAGTTCCTCTTCCGCAAGGCTCACGAGATCGCCCGTGAGAATGCCCCTTTCCAGAACTGCCAGGGTTGCGTTCTCCAGTTTTTCTCCGAATGCGGTAAGCTCAGGGATCTGATCGAGCTCGCCGCGCTTTTTCAATCCGCCGGTCCAGGCAAAGATCGTCGCGACCGGGTTCGTTGAGGTCTTTTCACCCTTCAGATAGCGATAATAATGCTTGGTGACCGTGCCGTGAGAGGCTTCAAATTCATAGACACCGTCCGGACTGACAAGGACCGACGTCATCATGGCAAGAGATCCGAAAGCGGTCGAGACCATGTCGCTCATGACATCGCCGTCATAGTTCTTGCACGCCCAGATAAATCCGCCCTTCGAACGCATCACGCGTGCGATCGCGTCATCGATCAGCGTGTAGAAATAGATGAGGCCTTCCGCTTCAAAGCGGTCTTTGTATTCCTCATCAAATACCTGCTGCATGATCTCCTTGAACGCACCGTCGTAGATCTTGCTGATCGTGTCCTTCGCCCCGAACCAGACGTCCTGATGGGTCGAGAGGGCAAAATCAAATACGGCACGCGCGTAGGAACGGATCGAGCTTTCCTTATTATGCATGCCCTGGAACACGCCGGGCTCCGAGAGCTTCTGTACGGTCTTGCGGATCACTTCGCCGCTCTCTCCGGTAAACACCAGCTCGCACACGCCCGCTTCCTTGGTCCGGATCTCCGTGTTCTTGTACACGTCACCGTAAGCATGACGGGCGATCGTGATCGGCTTTTCCCAGAAGCGGACCGCCGGCTTGATCGTGGGAATGACGATGGGCGTGCGGAAGACCGTGCCGTCGAGCAGCGCGCGGATCGTTCCGTTCGGGCTCTTCCACATCTCATGCAGATGATACTCCTCCATACGCTGCGCGTTCGGAGTGATCGTGGCACATTTGACCGCCACGCCGTATTTTTTGGTCGCCATCGCCGCATCGACCGTAACCTGGTCATTCGTCTCATCGCGGTGCACAAGCCCAAGATCATAATACTCCGTTTTCAGATCCACGTAAGGGAGGATCAGCTCCTCCTTGATCATCTTCCAGAGGATACGGGTCATCTCATCGCCGTCCATCTCGACGATGGGCGTTGTCATTCTGATTTTATCCATTTGCGTTACTCTCCTTTGCTTTGCGCAAAGCTCACGCCTGATGCGCTTTATAATAATTCATCAGACAGCCGCGCAGCAAGATCTCGCGCTCCGTCTCGTTCAGAATTCCCATATGCAGCGAGATCGTGTCCATCTCGGAAAGCTTCTTTCCAGGGACATACACATAGCCAATGGCCGCTTCCGCACCGCTCTCGAGCGCCTTGCGGATCCCCGGCACGTAGATCATGGCTCCGGTCTCATAGGGGAACGCATCTGTCGTGAACGGGATCATGCCCCAGTTGATGCAGTTGGAGCGGTAACGCTTGGTCGCGTACTCGATCGCGAAATTCGCCGCACCGCCAAGCACACGCTGGCAGGAGGCTGCCTGTTCGCGGGCAGAACCGTCACCGGGTTTATTGCAGAAGATCGCGGAACCGAAAGAGGTCTTGTCCGGATCAAGTCCGAGCTCCTCCACCTTCATCTTTGCGGTCTCCTCCGTCCTGCCGACATAGGCGGGCTCGCGGCGCGAAAGTGCAAAGCGGGCCAGACGCAGCGGATTGGAACGGTAAGAGGAAGTCTCGCCCGAAGGGATCAGCTCATCGGTCGTCGTGACTTCGTCGCGGATCACCGCGTCCATCCGAACCAGCAGGTCATCCTTCAGCGCCTCCATCTTCGGCCAGTCGGTAATGTTCGGGCCAAACACCAGGGGCTCCTCGGGCTGCGGTTTAAGCGCTCCGTTGTAGCAGCGCTTTTCATAGATCGATTTTTCAAAGACATACGGCGGGCATTCAAATTCGTAATCCAGCTCATCCGCACCGGTCAAAAATCCGCCGTTGGCCGCGGTTGCCGCGATCGAGCGGGCATCCATCAGCATGACAAAGGCCGACTGTCCCTCGCCCGGCTTGGAGCCTTCACGGCTCGGGAAATTGCGGGTCGCATGGCGAATCGAAAGGCCATGGTTCTGCGGAACGTCACCCGCGCCAAAGCACGGGCCGCAGAAAGCCGGCTTGATCACAGCGCCTGCCAGGAGCAATTCACGCAGCGTACCGGTCTGTGCGATGCGCATTTCGATCGGTGTGGAAGCCGGATAGATATTGAGCGTAAAGTTTCCGCAGCCGATCGTATGATCCTTCAGGATCGCCGCGGTCTCTTCGATATTTTCATACAGTCCGCCTGCGCAGCCCGCGATCTCGCCCTGGTCGACGTGGATCTTTCCGTCCACGATCTTGTCTTCCAGTCCGAGCGGGGCCAGATAGTGCATCGGATCCTTTTTCAGTTCACGGATCGTGACGGCGTTGGACGGGTGGAACGGAAGCGCGGCCATCGGTTCAACCTCCGAAAGATCGAGCGTCACATAATGGTCGTAGTAAGCCGTTTCACCGGGCTTCAGCGGTGCATAGCCCTCGCTTCGGCCGTGGATCCTGTAGAACTCCTCCACCTTCTCATCCGTCTCCCAGATCGAGGAAAGGCAGCTCGTTTCGGTTGTCATGACATCGATGCCGATCCGCTCGTCCGTGGAGAGATTGGCAATGCCGGGGCCGACGAATTCCAGCACATTGTTCTTCACCTTGCCGAAGGTCTCTTTGCAGAGCGCGATCGCCACGTCGTGCGGTCCGACCCCCTTCTTCAGCTTACCCGTGACATAGACAAGGGTCACCTCCGGGCACGGAATGTCGTAGGTGTTGTGAAGCAGCTGCTTCACCAGCTCCGGTCCGCCCTCACCGATGCCCATCGTACCGTAGGCACCGTAGCGGGTGTGGCTGTCCGAGCCGAGGATCATCGCCCCGCAGGCACTCATCATCTCGCGCGCATATTGGTGGATGACCGCCTGGTTGGCCGGCACATAGATACCGCCGTATTTTTTCGCGGCTGAAAGACCGAACGCATGGTCATCCTCGTTGATCGTGCCGCCGACCGCGCAAAGGCTGTTGTGGCAGTTTGTCAGCGCGTAAGGCATCGGGAATGCCTCAAGGCCGCTGGCTCTTGCGGTCTGGATAATGCCAACGTAGGTGATGTCGTGCGAGATCATCGCATCGAAGACAAGGTGCATCTGCCCATCCTTCGGTGCCCCCGCCTTTTCATGAGCACGCAGGATGCGGTAAGCCATCGTCGCTTCGCGCGCTGCGTTTTTATCCGTGTCTGCCTCGAAGGCAGGCATTCCGTTGTGAAGATAGATTCCGCTCTGATGATATTCCATTTTCCTTCTCCCCCTGCCCAAGCAGGTGTCTTTCACAGGTGTCTTACTCGAATGTATCGGCCAGATGGTTTTTCTGAATGTTCGCGGCCGCGTT
>ONYR01000347.1 GCA_900322165.1 uncultured Eubacteriales bacterium | reverse complement strand
TGCTGGATACCGGTTCCGGACGCACCGACAATGCCGAACGGTCCGCGGTTGTTAATGCTCGAGAGCACGAGCGCCGCGCCGTTGATGTTCGCAACGCCGCAGTCCGGGCCCATGCAGAGCAGTCCCTTTTCGCGCGCGAGCTCCTTCATTTCACGCTCATCCTCAAGCGGAACGTTGTTGGAGAAAACGCAGCAATGCATCCCGGCGTTCAGGGCTTTTTTGACTTCCTCCAGGGCATATTCACCGGGAACGGAGATCTGGCAGAGGTTGGCTCTGGGCTCGGCTTCCTTTGCGGCCTTGCTGCTCAGGTAGCTCTCCGGCTTCTCCGCCTCATCGGTCGGAGCGGACTCCGCCATGACGGTTTCGACCGCTTTGTCGAACACTTCCTGGCTTTCCGCGCTCGCGACGATGACGTAGTCCGCCTCGCTGCAGCTCTCGATCTCGGGCGTGTTAAGCCCGATCTCCTTGATTACATCTTTAAAGACATCGGTCGCCATTCCGACGTAGCCGGTCTCAATGCCCGGCTGGTCGTTGAGCATCGCGGTTTCCGATAAGGTTTCCAGAGAGTCGATGTACCGATCTCGCTCAATTTTCGTAAAGATCATTATGCTTCACCCTCCAGTTTCTTGACTTCCTCAACAACGCCGACAACGGCCTTCTTAAAGACCTCCATCGGAAGCTCCGCTGCACCGGCACCGGCCTGTCCGCCGTTTTTCAGGGCGGAACCGCCGTGGCTGATCGGCAGCACGTTCAGTCCGACGACCTTGCGGATATCGACACCGACCGGGAATCCGCGGTAATCATCCCACGGAATCGGCGCGAAGGTATGCTCGCCGAGCGAAACTTCGCGTGCCTTTTCGGTGCGCTCTTTCGCATCCTTGAAGGTACCGCCGGTCATTCTCAGATACGCCGGACCTGCGATCGCGCTCATACCGCCAAGGCCCCAGACCTCGGTAACACAGCTGTCGCCAAGATAACCCAGCAGGTCCTTCTCGGTCGTGGTCGGCTTCAGGAAAATACCGGAGATGAGCGGTGCCTTGGTCGTGTACCAGCGGTTGCCGGTCGCGGCGACCTGGATACCGAACTCGATACCGTTGCCGCCCATGCCGACCATGACGGTCGAATACGGCACTTTTTTCGCGGAGCTCATGATCGCTTCCACTCCCGCCATCATGACGTGCAGGAAGAAACGGTCGTTGGCCGCAATCTCCTTGATGACGCGATCACGGGCCGGATGGTCCACGTCAAGCAGCCACGGAACCAGCTCCAGTGCCAGGGCCATCGAAGCCGCAGGCTGGCGGTTGTGGTTCTCATCGCCCATGCCCGCCGTGCGGGAGAGGACGCGGATGAGGTCGATGCCGCCGGACTTTCTCACGGCTTCGCCAAGCACCTCGGCATAGTCGCCGCGGATAAAGCGAAGGTTCTCTTCGACATCGTCCCCGTAAATACCCCAGCGCAGTACGCGGGGATTGGAACCGGGATGCGGCACGCAGAAGCCTTTGCCGCCCGAGGTTTTATCTTCTACAACGAAGACCGGCATGCTCGCGGACATTACGCTCGAAGCCGCGTTGCCGCAGTTGTAATCCTGCGACGGCGCGATCCTGATCTCGCCGCGGAGCACCATCTCCCAGGCCTCGTCCACATTTTTCGCAAGGCCGTCATGGCAGGCTGCACCGCAGACTGCGGTCTTCAGCGGAATCGGCAGATCTTTCGCCTCGATCGGAGGGCCGGGCACCAAAATGAGGTTCGGCTCCATTCCCGGAACGGCTTCGAGGGCCGGCTTGACATCCGTCCAGACCGGTCTGCCCTTTGTCATAATGTCGATGACCTTTTGGTTGGCCAAGGCCACTTTCTCAGGTACGCTCATTTATGCTTCCTCCTTGATAACGACGCAGGCATGTGCGCCGAGCTTGGGTATCGTGATCGTCAGTTTCTTATTTTCGAGCTTGTATTCAACATTGCCGTCTTCATCGAGGTTGCGGACGCAGACGCTCTCATGCGGCCAGTCGATCGTCATGCTCTGATTTGTCAGGACCGCCGGGTCGAAGTAGCTGTTGCCGAAATGACCGCTGCCGTTGACAAAGTGAACGAGCTCGCAGTCACCCTTGACCCCGTGCGTGACCTCGACCATCGGGCTCAGGTTCTCACCCGCCGGGTGAACGCCAAGCTTCTTGAGCACCGCTCCTGCAAACAGCAGATACGCCTCATGGCCATCCTTGTAATAATCGGTTCCGATGTGCCACGGGATCGTGCAGCCAAATCCCTCTCCGCATGCACAGCAGGTGAAAGCGGGCATTTCCGTCGGGGCTTCCGTCGCATAGCAGAGCTCCGGCGGGCCGAAACGCTCCGGCTTGCAGAACGCACCGAGGCGCTTGCAGCCTTCCGCGTAGGTCATCGGAATGTAATCTTCCCCAACGATCATGTAAGGACGATTCTCAAAGCCCTTCATCGCTTTACGCTCTTCGTCGCTGAAACGGAACATCGCGCCTTCCGCGCCGCGGTCCGGCTTGCCGACCGCTTCCACGCCACAGCACTTCATCGCAGGCATCTGACCGGCCGCAAGGACAATGCCGCCCTTTTCCGCGTATGCGTTCAGGATCTCCTGCAGCGCAGGATTCAGTCTCATCTTGTCCGGCAGGATCACGGCCTTGTACTGGCTCAGATCCTTCTTCGCAAGTCCGCCCATCAGGGTTTCGTCAAAGAGGAAATGGTTCTCGGTCAAAAGGCGTACCCAGCCGCGCTCTTCTTTATTCGGAATAATGTAGGAATCTTTGACAAGCAGAACGTCAGCCTTGCTCTTCACGCCGTACATCAGCGCTTCGTTGTCCGCCGCATACTTAAACACGCGCTTCACGCGGTCGAACGTGCTCTGGTCGGCTTTGTCGTACAGACGTCCGATGACGTAATAGTCGATGCCCCCGAAGTTCGCGAGCGTCTGCCAGAGTCTCATCTCCTGCAGCGCGCCGGAGCAGGACGTGTGGCGGTAAGCAAAGCCCATGAAGTCAACGTTCGCAACCGTTGCCTCGACATCCATGCCGCGCATCATCCGCGCCGCAGAAGCTGCCTGATACTGCCAGCTCGGAAGCTCTGCGCCAAAGTCCGCGTGCGCTTCCTGTCTGGAATAATCGATCGAGCAGTAGGCAAGGTTCGGATCGATCCCCTTCAGCAGCATCGTGATGCGCTTCTTCTGCGCGCCGGTGATCTCCTGCTGCCAACCGAAATAGCGCATGCTTGCCATATCGCCCGGGCGCAGATCGGTCGGAACGTCCATACCGGTCTTGGCCTTGAACGCCGCCTTGCAGTTGTCGCATTGGCAGGGTCCGTGGCGCTTCATGCTGTAGTCGACAATGTAGCCCGTGGCGGAGCCCATGTTGCAGTAGATCCCGTCAAAAGGAATCTTCGCGAACATTTCCTTGAGGATCTCATCCATGTAGCCCCCCTGGTAGCCGCCGAGGAGGCAGGTCTGGACGTAGCCGTTGTAGTTCAGCTCGCTTCCGTCTGCGTGGCGGTAGGCCCAGTCCGGATGACGGTTAAAAACGTCCTCAGAGATCTTGGAAAAATCCGTGCGGGCGATGACCTTGATCCCCATCTCATGGCAGCGCTCCACAAGACGCTTCATATTAAAGCCGTCCAGATACGGGCTCACCGGATGATCTTCCAGCTCCGACTCATAATCGGCCATCAAGCCTGCTGCGTTCAGCATGACCATGTTGCAGGAGAAGGATTTCAACTCCTCTAGGAAACGATCTTCATCAAAATCCTTCGTATCGATTTCGCGGAAATTTGGCTGAATCACGCGCCAGGGATACGATGTCCACCAATTTGCCATAGCTTTTCCTCTCTTTCATCGACATAGGGACGTTATAAATTTATTCTACGAGTCCCCCAAAAGTGGATAAATCTCTAATTTTGCCAAAGTGTCGCCAGATTTGCTCTTTTTGCGCAAATAAACTGCCTCACAAGCGTGAAGCAGCTTTGGTGACAGTTTTATTGTTATTAAGCGCCGGATCCGTTTTTGTTGCGGATATCGTCATGACCATATCGAATTCAGAGAAAGAATGTCGAATTTCTGTATAGTATGGACGTGCGGAATGTAGGATAATCGGCCTATCTGAACCAACTATCGATTATTGTCTGCAGGAGGAGAGCCATGCCGAAGATCCGTAAAGTCGTTACGACCGTCTGGTATAACAAGCAGAACATGTATAACCTGCGCCGCGTATTCCCGGACGCAACATTTGTCTATGTCGATTTCTATGATAAAGAGCGTCTCGCCGAAGAGGTGAAGGACGCCGACGTCGCGGTCGTTATGGGCGATGTCGATCCCTGCCTGCTTGGCGAAAACACCCTTAAGTGGATCCAGTGCGACCATGCCGGCCTTAACGGCTCCGCTCGTCCTGAGGTCTTCGCACGCGGGATCGCCGTCACCGGCGCCGCCGGCCGCAGCGGTCCGGTTCTTGCGGAGCACGCGATCTACTTCATGCTCCAGCACTGCTACCATACCAAAGAACTCCTCGCCGCGCAGGAAGCCTGCCGGTGGGGCGTGGAAGGCTCCGAGAGCTGGCGCGGTCTCTTCGGACGCACCGCCGGCATCATCGGCATGGGCCACACCGGCAAGCTTTTGGCTGAGCGTCTTCACGCGCTTGGCATGAACCTCATCGCCTACAACCGCTCCGAGATCCAGGGGATGGATTACATCTCCGAAAAGCTCTGCGGCAAAAACGGCGACACGATCGATCCGCTGCTGGCAAAGTCTGACTTTATCATTTTGACGATCGCCCTCACGAACGATACGTTCCACATGATCGATAAGGAAGCGTTCGCGAAGGTCAAAAAGGGCGCATTCCTTGTCAACATGGCGCGCGGCGGCATTGTTTGCACGGAGGACATGATCGACGCTCTCAACAACGGCACACTCTCCGGCGCGGGTCTTGACGTCTTCGAAGAGCAGCCGCTCTCCCCGGACTCCCCGCTCTGGCACATGCCGACCGTATACATCACCCCTCACTCCACCCCGCAGGTTCCCGACCGCCAGGCCGCGACCATCGAGATCATCCGCGAGAACGCCCGCCGTTTCGAGGCAGGCGAACCGCTCCTGAATCTTATGCGCGAGTCCGACGCAGTCACCGGTGCCGGCGAAAAAGCTTCCGGTGGCTGGGCGCGAATGATGAATTCCAGTCTCAGCAAAGAACAGATCGCTAAGCTGCCGCTCGAAAAGTTCCTCGGTGTCCGCGGCTGGAGCGATCCGTCCGAATGGATGTAAGCGCTGCAGTGCCCCCTCTCGCGC
>ONYR01000072.1 GCA_900322165.1 uncultured Eubacteriales bacterium | reverse complement strand
TTCTATAGGCAATCAGGGCGCGCATTTTACCGCCTGCTACGCGAACTGCCCGGTCTGCATTCCGCAGCGCATGACGTTCCTGACGGGGCAGACTCCGGCACACCACGGACTTTTCCACAATTTCGGCGTCGCATATTACCCGGTCGAGACAACGCTTCCGGCCGAGATGAGACGTGGCGGCTATCAGACAGCACTCGTCGGCCGCACGATGCACACCTATCCTTTCAAGTACTCTTATGGCTTTGAATATTATCTTCCCGGAGACCCCAGCAACGAGGACCGCAGCACGGACGCGTTTTTCCGCTACGTGAAGGCCAACGCGCCGGAAGGTGAGGGAGGTTACTATGGCAATGGAGCCCAGAACAATGCCCGCGCGGGCGTTCCTTTCCATCTGGAGGATCGCTTCCACCAGACGAAATGGGCGGTAAACCAGGCGCTTGAGTTCCTGGAGACCCGCGATGCTTCACGGCCTTATATGCTTTTTGTGGGCTTCTACGCCCCGCATTCGCCGCACAATCCGCCGGCGGATTACTTCAATCGCTTCTATTCCCGCACGGATCTGGATCAGCCGTATATTGCGGACTGGGATGTGCCTCCGGCCACGAGCGGCGGGATCGGCGCCAGCTATATCAACCTGAAGGGGGAAGACCTTCGGGCCGCGTACGCCGGCTACTACGGCAACATCGCCTTCCTTGACGCTCAGATCGGACGGCTCCTTGGGGCGATCGACCGCAACACCTACGTCATTTTCACCTCGGATCACGGCGATCTGATGGGTGACCATTACATGTACCAGAAGAGCCGTCCTTACGAAGGCTCCTGCCACATTCCGCTCGAGATCATGGGCCCTGGCATCCGCTTTGGCCAGACGCTGGATCAGCCGGTCGGCTGGCATGACCTGATGCCGACCATTCTCGATTTGGCCGGTCTTGAGGTTCCGGAATCCGTGGACGGCAGAAGCATGGCGCCGCTCCTGAAGGAAGGCAAGGACGATTCGTGGCGCAGCTACATGCACGGGGAGTGCGTTCACTTCTACCACAGCACCGATGAGCGCAATACCGCGCCGGAGGGCAAGCACAACTATTTCTTTGAGAAGGGTTCCCAGTACCTGACCGACGGCAAGATGAAATATATCTGGTACGTCACCAGCGGAAAAGAGCAGCTTTTCGACCTGGAAAACGACTTCAAGGAGCTGCATGATCTTTCTGAGCTTCCGGAGTATCAGGAGGAGCTGAAGATGTGGCGCGAGCGCCTCGTGAAGATTCTGGACGGCCGCGAGGAGGGCTTTGTGGAAGACGGACACCTTGTGGCAGGAAAGACGCCGCAGCGTGGGTCCTTAAAAGCACAGAAGATCGCGGAGCAGCGCGCGAAGGAAGGCTTCCCGCTGGCGTACTTTGGCAAGAAAAAAGACCGTTATGATGATCTTGATTTTGAGGATCATTTGATGAAATAAGAAGCGACAGACTTACCATTCTGTCAGTTAGAAAAGAAAGGAACCAACCATGAGCCAGCCTGATATTCTGATTTTCCTCAGCGACCAGCATTCCGGATCCGTGATGGGCTGCGCAGGCGCGGACATCGATACCCCGAACCTTGACGCGATCGCACGGGAGGGGGTTATCTTTGACAATGCCTATACGCCTTGCCCGCTTTGCGTACCGGCTCGCATGTCGTTTGTCAGCGGCCTGCTTCCCTCTCATACCGGTGTTTATCTCAACGCGGATACCCTTTCCAACATTACGCCAACTTTTCTTCATTCGATGGTGGCGGCCGGATATGAAACCGTACTGATTGGACGTATGCACTTTGTCGGCGAAGATCAGCGACACGGCTTTATGAAGCGCCTTGGCGGTGAGTTTACTCCCACGACATGGAACAGACCGGAAGCAAAAATGAAGGAATTTCGCGGCAATTACGCGGTTCCGGTATGGTTTGCGTCCGCGCGTGAGGGCATGATCGGTGGCGGCGAAAGCTGTGTTACGTTCTACGATCGCATGATTACCGAAACCGCGGTGGAGTATCTCTCACAGCCTCATGACAAGCCGCAGTGCATTGTGGTCGGTACCTACGGGCCGCATTTCCCTTACATCGCGACCCCTGAGATTTATGAAAAATACAAAAGCCGCGTGAAGCTTCCGAAGGATTTCCGTGAGTTTCCGGAAGAACTGGCAGACTTCCTGGGCTACCGCAGCATGCACAATACCGAAGAGGTAGCCATTCAGGCGATGGCTGCCTACTACGCGATGGTTGAAATGGCGGACGGTCAGATCGGCCGCGTGCGGAAGGCTTTCCACGAGATGGCCGAGCGGGAAGGACGTGAAAAGGTCTTCTTTTATACCAGCGATCATGGTGACATGCTGGGTCACAAGGGCGTCTATGGCAAGAACGTTTTCTTTGAGAATTCCGCCCGTATTCCGCTTTTGGCGGAGGGCGACGGGATTGTGGCAGGACGCCGCGTGAAGGATAATGTCAGCCTGCTCGATTTTGCGCCAAGTGTGTGCGAATTGGGCGGAGCTGAAAAGCTTGAGGAGTTCGACGGTGAAAGTCTGCTTCCGTATTTGGGTGAAAACGCACCGGAAAACAGGGAGCGTGTGGTCGTCAGCGAAGAGTACGACAAATATATCGATCCCAAGTACTGGGAGTGGCCGATGAAGCCGGAGGCCGTCAAGGACTCTGTGCCGGAATACGGAATCATGCTGCGTCAGGGCAACTGGAAATATATACACTATGAACGGATCGACGGAAAAGAAGTCGACGTGCTTTACGATATGGAGAACGACTCCGAAGAGACCGTCAATGTGGCGCTGCAGCATCCGGACGTGGTTGAGGCGCTTCGTGAAAAGGCGAAGGCGACGAACAACGTAAAAGCGCTTGTCAGACAGCAGAGGACGCATGCACGAAACGCGAAGCTGTTCCAGGCTTATGAAAAGGCAATTGACTTCGGTATCGGCGAGATGTGGACCGACAATCCGCCGGAGGGCCGAGGCAAGCCGCAGCCCTAAGAAATGCGAATGCAGGAGCATAACGAATGAAGCATCGTTTTATGGTCAATCCCATTCTCTGCACGGTGAGTGGTGCGGTCTGTCTGGCTTTTGTGCTGATGGGAGGCATTATGCTGTTTTCCCTTCAGCGTTTGGTGTCGGCGTTGATCTTCTTTGCCTT
>ONYR01000234.1 GCA_900322165.1 uncultured Eubacteriales bacterium | reverse complement strand
TCTGCCTTGGCAATGTTCTCGCCGACGGTCTTGCCGGTGACGGTCATGCACTCGGTATGGATCAGATTCTTGCGCGTCAGCTCCTTGAGCACCGCGTAAACACCGCCCGCCTCGTTCAGGTCCTCCATGTAGGTCGGACCGGCCGGAGCCAAGTGGCACAGGTTCGGAGTGCGCTCACTGATCTCGTTGACTTTATCAAGGTTGAACGGAACATCACACTCATTGGCGATCGCCGGAAGGTGCAGCATCGAGTTTGTCGAGCATCCAAGCGCCATATCCGCCGTGATCGCGTTCTCAAAAGCCTCCGCGGTCATGATGTCGCGCGGACGGATGTTCTTCTTCACAAGCTCCATCACCTGCATGCCCGCGTGCTTTGCGAGCTCGATACGTGCGGAATAGACCGCCGGGATCGTGCCGTTGCCCTTCAGGCCCATGCCAAGCACCTCGGTCAGGCAGTTCATCGAGTTCGCGGTATACATGCCGGAGCAGGAACCGCAGGTCGGGCAGGTCTTCAGCTCAAACTCGCGCAGCTTCTCATCGTCGATCTTGCCGGCGGAATACGCGCCGACCGCTTCAAACATGCTCGAAAGACTGGTCTTGCGTCCGCCGACACGGCCCGCCATCATCGGACCGCCGGAAACAAAGACCGTCGGAATATTGCAGCGCGCGGCCGCCATCAGAAGGCCGGGCACGTTTTTATCACAGTTGGGGATCATCACGACACCGTCAAAGCCATGCGCTTTGATCATCGCTTCGGTGGAGTCGGCGATCAGATCACGGGTCACCAGCGAATATTTCATACCGGTGTGGCCCATCGCGATACCATCGCAAACCGCGATCGCAGGGAACATGATCGGCGTACCGCCGGCCATCGCAATGCCCATTTTGACCGCATCTGCGATCTTATCCAGGTTCATATGACCCGGAACGATCTCATTATAAGAACAAACAATACCGATCAGAGGACGCTTCATCTCCTCCTCAGTCATGCCAAGCGCATGATACAAAGAGCGATGCGGTGCGTTGTTAAAGCCTTCTACAATCGTTTCTCTAACCATCGTTACCTCTTTCGGAGCCAAAAGCTCGCAGTAAAATTCAAACCTAACAAACCAGCACGGCCGCCCACCGCAAAGCAGGCGGCCGAACCCAATTCATCAAAGTGCGATACACTTAATGTTTCCGACGCCGTTCAGGCGAGGAAACTCCATCCCAGTCTAAAGCGATAACCCTAAAGAATTTCCGATCCCGTTCAGGGGAGGAAATTCCATTCCAGTCTAAAGCAGTGCACCGAAAGAAATTCCGATGCCGTTTAGGCGAGGAATTTCTTTCTTACTTATCAACAACTGATTTTCACAAAAATCAGTTATTAATGAGTTTGTCTTCATCAGACCACGAATACAGCTTGCGGATCTCGCGGCCGACGGCTTCGGACGGATGCTCGGAGGCCTTCTTGCGCAGTGCGTTGAAGTGGACCTGACCGCCTGCCGGGCTCATATCAAGCAGGAAGTCCTTCGCGAAGGTACCGTCCTGAATGTCAGCAAGGATCTTCTTCATCGCCTTCTTGGTGTCCTCGGTGATGATCTTCGGACCGGTGACATAGTCGCCGTACTCAGCGGTGTTGGAGATCGAGTAGCGCATGCCAGCGAAACCGGACTGGTAAATCAGGTCAACGATGAGCTTCATCTCATGGATGCACTCGAAGTACGCGTTGCGCGGGTCGTAACCAGCCTCCACGAGGGTCTCAAAACCTGCCTGCATCAGCGCGCAGACACCGCCGCAAAGGACAGCCTGCTCACCGAACAGGTCGGTCTCGGTCTCAGTGCGGAACGTGGTCTCAAGAACGCCTGCACGAGCGCCGCCGATGGCAGCCGCGTACGCCAGACCCAGATCCCAAGCGTCACCGGTCGCGTCCTGATGGACCGCGATGAGGCAGGGCGTACCCTTGCCGGCCTGGTACTCGGAACGAACGGTGTGGCCCGGAGCCTTCGGCGCGATCATGATAACGTTGACGTTGGCCGGAGGCTTGATGCAGCCAAAATGGATGTTGAAGCCGTGCGCGAACGCCAGGGTCTTGCCCTCGGTCAGGTTCGGCTCGATGCTCTCTTTGTACAGTTTTGCCTGCAGCTCATCGTTGATGAGGATCATGATAATGTCGGCATTCTTAGCCGCTTCAGCCGCGGTCATAACCTTCATGCCCTGCGCTTCGGCCTTTGCCCAGCTCTTGGACCCTTCATACAGACCGACGATGACGTTCACACCGCTCTCGGTAAGGTTGAGTGCGTGTGCGTGACCCTGAGAACCGTAGCCGATGATCGCAACGGTTTTGCCGTTCAGGCGATTGATGTCGCAGTCCTGCTCGTAGAAAATTCTTGCTGCCATTGTATTGTCTCCTTTCGCGGGCAAAGCCCTGTGGGGCAGTTTCCTGCCGCTTCATTACCTATTAACGAAGGCCTGAGGCCTTGTTATACTGTGTTGTGACGGTTGTCAGCGCGCTTGCCACGCTGATCCGCTTCGCTTACTGTGCCTTGTCGGGGCGGTCGATATTCAGGATGCTGCCGGCGCCGCGCTGCATCGCAACAAGGCCGGTCCGGCACATCTCAATGATCGAGTACGGCTTCATCAGCTCGATAAACGCATCGATCTTCGACGGATCGCCGGTCATCTCGATCGTCATTGCGTCCATCGAATAATCGATGATGCTGCCGCGGTAGACATTGACCGCGGTCAGAACGTCCTGGCGCGTCTCCGCCAGATTCTTCACCTTGATAAGCAAGAGCTCGCGCTCGAGCGAATTGCCCGGCTCGAGAAGCTCCACCTTCTTCACGTTGTAGAGCTTCCGCAGCTGATTGAGCATCTGCGTCCTGGCATAGCCGTCGCCGCTCATGGTCAGCGTAATGCGCGAATACTCGGGCGATTCGGTCTCGCCGACGGTCAGGGAGTCGATGTTGAAGCCGCGTCTTGTGAACATACTGGTGACGCGGGTCAGCACGCCGAATTTGTTCTCTACGTAAACCGCGATGACAAACTGGTCGTTTTTCATGCCTGCGCTCCTCCCTTCATGTCAACTTTTGTAATCATCTGTTCGATGCTTCCGCCGGGCGGCAGCATCGGCAGTACCATTTCATCGACGTCGATCTTGACATCGATCAGGGCCGGACGGAAGGAATTGTAAGCCTCCTCGAAGGCTGCGGCAAATCCCGCTTCATCCGTCACCTTGTAGCCCTTGATGCCAAACGCGTCCGCAAGCTTCACATAATCCAGCACCGGCTGCATCGTGGTGTTGGAATAGCGCTTACCGTAGAACAGTGTCTGCCACTGTCTCACCATGCCAAGCGTTCCGTTGTTGAACAGGACGATCGTGACCGGCACCTGATAGTTCGCGAGCGTAGCCAGCTCGTTCAGGTTCATGCCGAAGCTTCCGTCACCCGTGATCAGAACGCTGCGTTTGCCCGAACCGTAAGCCGCACCGATCGCGCCGCCGAGGCCATAGCCCATCGTCCCGAGGCCGCCCGAAGAGGCGAACGTACGCTTCGTGCGGAAGTTGTAGAACTGCGCCGCCCACATCTGATGCTGACCGACATCCGTTGCGAGAACACTGTCCGCTTCGGTCTTTTCGTTGATAATACTGATGACCTTTTTCGGTGTCAGATAATCTACTTCCACCGCCTGAGCCGCTTCTTCCGCTTTCAGAGCTTCGACTCTTGCCATCCAGTCGGGACGCTCCTTGCTCTCGACCTTCTCTGCGATGCGGGTGAACGCGTCCTTGATGTCACCGAAGATACCAACGTCGACCGGAATGTTCTTGCCGATCTCCGCGAAGTCGATATCAAGCTGAATGATCTTGGCGCCCTTGGCATATTTGTCTTTGTTGCCGGTCGCACGATCCGAGAAACGAATGCCGACACCGAGGATCAGGTCTGCCTGATCCTGCGCCATCGAAGACGCGTAGTGTCCGTGCATACCCGTCATACCGAGGAACCTCGGATGATCGGTCGGAATCGCGGAAAGACCCATGAACGAACAGCCAATGACCGCATCGATCCGATCCGCCAGCTCCAGCACCTGATCCGGCACCTTCGCACCGACTGCACCGCCGCCGATGTAGATGAACGGCCGCTTGCACTCGTTGAGGAGTCTGGCTGCCTTCTGCACCTTGTCCTCGCGGGCAAGATCGTTTTCAAACACCGGGCGGATCGGCTCCTTTTCCCACTCCCAAACTGCATTCTGAATATCCTTCGGAACGTCGATGAGAACCGGGCCCGGACGTCCGGATTTGGCGATCTGGAACGCCTCGCGGATGTTGTCCGCCAGCTTGGTGATATCGTTGCAGAAGTAGTTGTGCTTGGTGATCGGGAGCGTAATGCCCGTGATATCGATCTCCTGGAAGCTGTCCTTACCGATCATCGGCGTACCGACGTTTCCGGTAATCGCCACCATGGCGATCGAGTCCAGCATCGCGGTCGCGATGCCCGTTACCAGGTTCGTCGCGCCGGGGCCGGAGGTCGCGATGCACACGCCGACCTTGCCCGTCGCGCGGGAATAGCCGTCCGCCGCATGGGCCGCATGCTGCTCATGAGAAACACGGACATGCTGGATCCGATCCGAGTTTTTGTAAAGCTGATCGTAGATATCCAGCACGGTTCCGCCGGGGTAGCCGAACACGGTTTCCACACCTTGTTCGATCAGGGTTTCGATGATGATCTGAGCTCCTGTGAGTTTCATGTTTACCTCGTCTTGTTTAACCTAGGTTTTTACCTATTTGCGCTATTATACAATACAACCCGCTAAATCCAAAAAGATATTTCGGATTTCACGAAGATTTATTTTCAGAGACCGGCACGGTTGATCGCGCTTGTGAGCGCCTTGACCGAAGCCACGATGATATCGTTATCGATGCCAACGCCCCAGGAATTCTTCTTGTCCGGCGTCTTGATGCGGACGTACGCGGCTGCCTTCGCATCGGTCTTGCTCTCGATCGCGTGTTCTTCGTAATTCTTCAGCGTATAAGTATCGCCGACAACCTGCTTGATCGCGTTGCTGACCGCGTCAAGTCGTCCGTTACCGCTGCCCTTAACGATCTGTTCCTTACCGTCGTAGACCATGGTTACGGTCGCGATAATGCCTTCGCCCTTCTTCTGCTCGTAATGCACTTCGGGGATCTGAAGCCGTCCATCGCGGTTGACGTAGGTCTCCGTGAAGATCTGATGGATCTCCTTCGGCTGCAGCTCCGCATGCTTGCGGTCGCTTACGCCCTTGATAAGATAGCCGACCTCCTCACGCATCTTGACCGGCAGGTGGAGCGAGTACTTCGTTTCAAGCACATAGCTGATGCCGCCGCGCCCGGACTGCGAATTGATGCGGATGACGTCCGCCTCGTACACACGCCCGACGTCCGTCGGATCGAGCGGAAGGTACGGAACCGTCCACTTGCCGTCGCCCTTCTCTTCTCTGTAGTGCATACCCTTCGCGATCGCATCCTGATGCGAGCCGGAGAAAGCCGCAAAGACAAGCTGTCCCGAATAGGGCTGACGCTCGTACACGCGCATCCGCGTCACGCGTTCATATACCTCGGCGACAGCCGGAAGGTTCGAGAAATCGAGCTCCGGATCCACGCCCTGCGAATACATATTCAAAGCCAGCGTGACAATGTCAACGTTGCCGGTTCGCTCACCGTTTCCGAACAGCGTTCCCTCGACCCGGTCCGCCCCGGCCAAAAGGCCCATCTCCGTATCCGCCACGCCACATCCGCGGTCATTGTGCGGATGAAGCGAAACGATAACGTTCTCACGGTTGTGAAGCTTTTTGCACATATATTCGATCTGATTCGCGTACACGTGCGGCATCGAAAGCTCGACCGTCACCGGCAGGTTGATAATGACCTTGTCCTCCGGCGTCGGCTCCCAGACGTCAAGCACGGCGTTGCAGACATCCGCTGCGAAATCCATCTCGGTGCCGGTAAAGCTCTCGGGCGAGTACTCGAAGCGGAAGTTGCCCTCCGTCTTCTCGCGGTATTCCTTGCAAAGCTTCGCCCCGTCGACCGCGATCTGCGTAATCTCTTCTTTCGATTTCCGAAAAACCTGTTCCCGCTGCGCGAGGGAGGTGGAATTGTAAAGATGCACGATCGCGTTCTTGCATCCCCTCACCGCCTCAAAGGTTTTCGCGATGATATGCTCACGGGACTGCGTCAGCACCTGGATCGCAACATCGTCCGGAATCCGGTTTTCTTCGATCAGTTTGCGCGTGAATTCATATTCCGTTTCGCTCGCTGCCGGGAATCCGATTTCGATCTCCTTAAATCCCAGCCTCACCAATTCATCAAAGAACTCGAGCTTTTCTTCCAGACTCATCGGAATGATCAGCGCCTGATTGCCGTCTCTCAGATCGACGCTGCACCAGATCGGTGCTTTTTCGATGTGATCCTTTTTGATCCATTCCGGCTCGTAGTTTTCGACCGGAAAGTACTGAATCTGATACTTTTCGCTGCCTTTCATGTTTTACCTCTCTTAGGCACCCCACGAGGCTTACGCCTGCGGCGCTGTGTTGATACGTCTGTAGGGATGTATTCGCTTCCGCGAACTTACGAAAGAGATTTCAGGCAATAAAAAATCTCTTTCACACAACCCAAATAAACGTTGTGCAAAAGAGACGAAGATACGATATTCTCCGCGGTACCACTCTTTTTGATAAGGTTTCCCCTATCCACTCATTCCGCAATTGCTGCGGCTCCGCACGCTATGATGCGGTCTCCCTGTAACGGTGGAATCCGGTGCCGCCTACCCAGCGCCTGAATCCGGTTTTGCAGCCGGACGATCAAGGCCTTCAGCGGACAGCTGGAAGGATGAGCAGGCTTTCGCGTTGACACCGGCTCTCACCGACCGCCGGTTCTCTGTGCTCGCAGCTAAGCTTTAATTCCTTCTCGTACGCTTTTCGATTAGATGTGATTTTACCTGACGCACAAACGTTTGTCAAGGACAAATATTTATGTATAAAAAATTGGAATCTCTAATGATAGTAATCAAACGCGCCTCATTTTTTGGTAACTGTTCTTGACAATTTGACAACCTCCGCCTATAACGAAGTTATATTAGAAATCTACGACAAACTTGGGAGGTACACTATGAAAGGTTTGGGGGCACGAATCACTGATTCGCTAAGAAGGCTGAATATGCAGCAAAAAGAACTTGCAATTAGAATTGGCGTCACAGAAGCTACCTTATCCCGTTATATTTCGGAAGAACGGGATCCTAAACCCGAAACTCTTGCTAATATAGCAACCGCACTGCACACAACCTCTGATTATCTGTTAGGGATTGAAAGAGATGAATTCGATCCACCACGTATTCGTAGGATGATTGCCCGAAATGCATCATCTTTAACGGAAGCAGATAAAAGAGAAATCATAAATGCGTTGTTTGGAGAGGAGTGATAGTTTGAGCATCTCGTTGTCAAATCATCGATGTGAAGAAATCAAAAAAACTGTTGTGAAACTATTTGTCAACTATGAAGTTTCCTGTGTGCCAGTAAGCGGATTTGAACTAGCGACGCGGATGGAAGTCAAGATCATTCCAAAACACAAGAATCTGTTTAAGGGGGTGCCTGTATGATTGGTATAACAATGAAAGAACTGATAGAGTGTGTTAGCAACGGACATGATGCCGAGTTCACTTATCAGGGCAAGACCTATGTGCTTCAGCCCGAGAAGAATACTAATGGCATCTTTTTGGTCATATGGATCATTTCTCCAGAGAGTAAATGCATCTGTAGCTACCCCATTCCGGAAGATCAGGAAATCCCTCCTGAGATAGTTGAAAATGTATTAAATGAAAAATGCTTTAATGGCAAGTCTTTTATGGAAATTGAAAGGCAAATAACCGTTGAAGTCATTTATTAATACATAACCATCTCACTAAGAACGGCCATGCAAGGGTAACCCCTTTCATGGCCGTTCTCAGTTTTTGCTTAATTCGTACACAGATCATTTATAGTCAATCACTGATCGTAACCGAATCCCGGCCGATCTCCGTTCCGCCATGATCCTTCCTCTTTCGAAACTCTTACGTTCATTCTTTCTTGATCAGCGTCAGATCCACACTCTCCGACGGAATCAGGATCAGTT
>ONYR01000029.1 GCA_900322165.1 uncultured Eubacteriales bacterium | reverse complement strand
TCTCTTTGATGAAGCGTATTTTCAGACGCACCGCAATGAGATCGAGAAAGCTTATGCGCTGTGGGCGGATGATGCTTCGCGCCGCGTTTTCCTCGATATTCTCGAATACAAGCTGACCGGAGCGCCGGAGCCTTTGTTTCGCTGTGTTTCACCGAAGGAAGAGGTTTTTGCCAAGCTGCTGCCGCTCGGCGCGCACGAGGATTACCTTGATGTCGGGGCGTACAACGGGGATACGGTTCGTGAATTTCTCGACCATACCGGCGGTGCATTTCACTCGATCACAGCCATGGAGCCGGAGAAGCGGAGTTATCGCAAGCTGTGCGAGACCGCTTCCGCGCTCGGGCTGATCGACAGGGTTGACGAGCTAGGCGGACTCACCGGAGACACAGTCGCTGCCTTGCCTGACCATGCCCGACCGGTTCGCTTGCTCAACGCAGCCGCATCGGATCAGACGCGGACGGTAAGCATGGTGCAGGGGCGCGGCCGCGGCTCGGCGCTTGGGAGCGGCGTAGCTCATACCGGGAAGATGATCGAGACAAAGTTCCAAAAAGTGGATGAATTGGAGCTTCCGCTCACGTACGTAAAGATGGACGTTGAGGGCATGGAGGCCGAGGCGCTTTGCGGGATGAAGGAGACCCTGCTGCGCTTCCGGCCGAAAATGAATATCGCACTCTACCACCGCAGCGAGGACCTGTTTGCCCTGCCGCTGCTGCTCGATGGATGGCTTGGGGATTACCGTTTTTATCTGCGGCGGCACGATTGTTTCCCGTGCTGGGAGGTCAACCTCTATGCCGTGCCAAAATGACTGCGCAGCCACTATGCTGTTCCAAAATGGCAGCGCAGCCACCACGCCGTGCCAAAGTGAGGGGCTGCATTTCCGGCAACTTGAAATGCTTTTCAAAATCTGCTATGATGTTTTTACATTCCATCTATTCTGCCGAAAGGAGTCTGGTTCTGTATGCAAATTCACGAGTCCGCTGAAGATTATCTTGAAAATATTCTTATGCTGACGGAAGAAAAAGGAACCGTGCGTTCCATCGATATCGTTAACAAAATGAATTTCAGCAAACCGAGCGTCAGTGTTGCGATGAAACACCTGCGCGAGGAAGGCAAGATCACGATGGATGAAAGCGGCTTCATTATGCTGACTCCGCTTGGGAAGGAGATCGCGGAGCGGATCTATGCGAGGCACAAGCTGTTTACCAAGTTTCTCATCGCGGCCGGGGTCGACCCGGAGGTCGCGGTTGAGGAGGCGTGCCACATCGAGCATGATATGAGCCAGGACACCTTTGAAAAACTCGAACGCTTTATAAATGAGCACCGGCTGATCGATTGATCAGCCGGCTCTTTTTTTATTTGATTTGATTGTATAGTCCGGATTCCTTCCGCACGAACACCGGAATGGTTCCGAGGGGTGCGGCGACCGTTACCGTGCCGCCTTCGAAGTAGAGGCCCGTTGCAAGCTCGATCCATCCGTCGCTCGGGAGGTAGACCGTGCGCTTTTTCGCGCCCTTCTCCAGCACCGGACAGACAAGAATATCGCGTCCGAGAAGGTATTCAAACTTCTCCGTGTAAGCCGGAGCTTCATCGTAGTAATAGAACAGCGGGCGCATGACCGGAAGGCCCTCTTCCACCGCTTCCTTGACGCACTGCTTGAGGTACGGTTTCAGCTTCAGGTGCTGATCGACCGCGGCCTTCAGGCTCGCCCAGAGTTCATCGTCCGTGTACGTCTGAACATTGCGGGAGGGCTGGTTGCCTTCGTGCGAGCGCATCAGCACGGAGAAGGCATTCATCTCCTCCCAGCGCTGCAGGAGCTCTTTTTCGCGGGTCATGTGCATCATCGTCGTGTAGCCGCCCACGTCCGAGTGGACCAGAAGGCTGCCCGACGCGGCAAGCGAGAGGCTTGCGGGAATGACGCTCGGAAGGCCGTCGTCCTTGGACCAGTCGACATGCTGGTCACCGTTCCACATCATGTTGCCAACGCCCACGGTACCAGTGTAGCCGGCCCGCGTGAAGATCAGGATCTCGTTCGGGTCGCCGCCGTTTTCTTCCATGTATTCGCAGATCGCTTCGCGGTTCAGCTTCGCCCACATGGCCGGCCAGGAATTGTGCAGCATGTGCGCATCCTCGCCGCTGTAAAGCACCGCGTCGACCGGCAG
>ONYR01000374.1 GCA_900322165.1 uncultured Eubacteriales bacterium | reverse complement strand
GATCTGGCCGCGGAATCGCCGAATCACACGACCGGCAACTATGGTCTGATGGACCAGATCAAGGCGGTCGAATGGGTCAAGAAGAACATCGCCGCTTTCGGCGGTGATCCGGAGCGGATCACGATCGCCGGAGAGTCCGCCGGTTCCTCGAGCGTGCAGGGACTGTGCGTGTCCCCGCTGGCGGAAGGACTGTTTCATCAGGCGATCGGTGAATCGAGCGGCATTGCGGCCGTGAAGCCGTACCACACCTTCCGAACCCTCGAGTCTGCGCTGCAGATGGGAAGCAACATTCTCGCGGAATTCGGATGCGCAAGCGCGGATGAGCTGCGCCAGGTCCCTGCGGAGCAGCTTGTCAACACGCGCTACACGAACAGTGCGATGACGGTGGACGGGTATGTGATTACGGAGCAGCCGTACCTGACCTATGAGAAGGGTGAAAACAACGAGACAGCGCTCCTGAACGGAAGCAATATCCATGAGGCGGACCTGTTCCTGATGACCTCAAAAGTCACGAAGGAAAACATTGAAGACTATGCTTCGGGCGTACTTGGCGAGTATGCGGATGAGGCGATCGAGCTTCTCGGGATCTACCCGCAGGATAAAGCGTACAAGCCTTTGATCGATCTGGGCGGAGATGCGAAGGGCACGTTTGATACGATCTATACCGCGGCCTGGTTCGGCTACAGCCACGAAGTCTGGAGCCGGTATCTGGCGGAGCAGGGGCATCCGGTCTATCAATACTATTTCACCAAGGACAACGGATGTCTCGGATCGATGCACGGCGGCGAGCTTCCGTATTTCTACCACAATCTTGACAGTCATCCCTCGGCCTATCATGAAAGCGATGAAGCGCTTTCGCAGATCATGATGGCCTACTACGTCAACTTCATCAAAACCGGAGACCCGAACGGCAAAGGCTTTGACGGAAGCACGCTGCCGGAGTGGAAGACCTACTCGGAGGCGGGCGGTGAGCTGATGGAGCTCGGCGACAACGTCGGGATGATCCCGAATCCGAACAAAAACCTGTACGATCTTTTGGATCGATATCAGGAAACCTTAAAGTAACAGGATTATAGCTATGACAGATGAGGAGCGGCTTGCGCTGGCCCTTGAGCGGGCGAGAGTGCGTGTCAAATCGGGCATCGGCACTCAGTCGGAGAAGCTGGTGCATCAGACGCTGAAATATTTCCTCGAGCCGGATGAGAGCTGCCACGAGGTCAAGATCGGAAACTATACCGCCGACATTTTCAAAAGGGAGACCGGCCGTATTTTTGAGATCCAGACGCGCGGGTTTGACCGGCTGCGGGAGAAGCTTTCGGTGTTTCTGAAGGATTATCCGGTGACGCTTGTCTACCCCTGCACGGGGATCAAGTACCTGAACTGGATCGATCCGGAGACCGGCGAGGTCGGCAAGCCCCACAAATCGCCGCGCAAGGGCAGACCGTCAGACGCGCTGCCGGAGATCTACCGGCTGATGGATCTGTGGAACCATGAAAATCTCGAGATTCTGGTTCTCATGATCGACATGGAGGAGTTCCGGCTTCAGGACGGCTACGGGAAAGACAACAAGCACGGGTCGCACCGGTATGAACGGATCCCGCTTGCGATCGATCGGTGGGTGCGGCTGAAACAGACGAAAGATTACATAGACCTTCTGCCGGATGCGCTGCCGGCGGAGTTTGACCGCCAGACGCTGATGAAAGCGCTGAAACTGGGCGGGATGAAAGGCAGTTTTGCGGTAACGATGCTTGAGCGGGCCGGCGCGATCGAGCGCGGCGGGATGAGCGTTAACCGCGAGACAAAGGGAAAGCGGATTAGGTACCATCGCGCGGATTGGGAGAAAGAAACATAACAGGTGACCCGGATGCAATACAGAAAAAACAAAGAAGGACAGGACGTTTCGGTGCTTGGCTTTGGCTGCATGCGCTTTACGCGCAAAAACGGCCAGATCGATCAGGAAAAAGCCGAGCGGGAGCTGGAAAAGGCGCTCGAGATGGGCGTGAACTATTTTGATACCGCCTACGTCTATCCCGGGAGCGAAGTGTGCCTCGGGAAGTTTGTCGCCTCACACGGCTGCCGCGAGAAGATCAATATCGCAACGAAGCTGCCGCAGTACCGTGTGAAAAAGACCGGTGATCTTGAGAAATTCTTTTCGGAGGAGCTCGAGAGGCTGCAGACGGACTACGTGGATTACTATCTGATGCACATGCTTAACGATGTGAAAAGCTGGCAGCGGCTGTGCGACCTGGGGATCCGCGAATGGATCGAAGGCAAGAAAAAAGAAGGCAAGATCCGCCGCATCGGCTTTTCGTTCCATGGCGGGACGGAGCAGTTTAAGGCGCTGATCGATGCGTACGACTGGGATTTCTGCCAGATGCAGTTTAACTACATGGATGAACATGCGCAGGCCGGGATCGAAGGACTGCGCTACGCTAATGCCAAGGGGCTTCCGGTCATTATCATGGAGCCGCTCCGGGGCGGACGGCTTGTGAACGCGCTGCCGAAGGACGCGCAGGCCGCGATCGAAAAGAAAGAGCCGAAGCGCTCCGCGGCCGATTGGGGTCTTCGCTGGGTCTGGAACCATCCGGAGGTCACGGTCGTGCTTTCCGGCATGAACGATATCGCACAGGTCGAGGAGAATTGCCGGATCGCGTCAGAAGCGCTCCCGGGACATCTGACGGAAGAGGATATGGCGCCCTATGATGAAATTCTGAAGGCGATCCACGGGAAGACCATGGTCGGCTGCACGGGCTGCGGCTATTGCCAGCCGTGCCCGAGAGGGGTCAACATTCCGACGTGTTTTGCGAATTATAACGCAAGCTACGCGGACAGCTATATGAGCGGCTTCCGCGAATACTTCATGTGCACCACGCTGCGCAAGGACCGCTCCAACGCAAGCCTGTGCATCGAGTGCGGCAAATGCGAAAAGGTTTGCCCGCAGGGGATCGAGATCCGAAAGGAACTGAAAAACGTTGTCAAACGGTTTGAGACCCCGATCTACAAGATCGCGGCCTGGGGCGCACCGTTGATTATGAAATACTAAAAGAAGGGTTCAAAACGCAAGACCCGAAAGAAAGATCCAAGAGGCAGGATCGGAGGAGAAAATGGATACGTTAATTGATTATGTGCGTTGGATGGGCGAGTTCGATTTTACGCAGAAGCCCATGAATGAGGTCGATGCGCTGGTAATCTGCCAGATCGGCTATCTGGATATGAAGCCGGTCTACAAGGTTCCGGGCGTCGGAACGCCGGACGTAAAAAACGTAGGAACGGCGGATGAGGCGGCGGAGAAGATCGAAAAGGTGGATCCGAAAACGCGTCTGAGCGTGCGGGAGATCACGGACCGGATCGATGCAGCCGGACTGAAGTACAACATCCGCACGGTCGGACCGGATAACGGTCAGGTCGAGCTGCAGCGTCTGGCAGCTTCCTCCAAGCGTTTCGGCGAGATCATCTGCCGCGACTATGTCGATGAATTCGACAATGACATGGCCCTGCAGTTTTCTGCCGTGACCTTCGAAGTGGCCGGCTTGAATTTCATTTGTTTCTGCGGCACGGACCATACGATCGCGGGCTGGAAGGAGGACTTCATGATCTCCTTCACACACACCGGCGCGCAAGATCGGGCGGTTCAGTACGCGGAGGAGATCATCGCACAGGATCCGAGCAAAAAGTACATTCTCTGCGGCCAGTCCAAGGGCGGCAATCTTGCACTCTACGCGGCCTGCATGATCAACGATGAGTCCTGGGAGAAGGTGGAGCACGTCTACTATCTTGACGGCCCCGGTCTTTGCCCGGAGGTAACAAAGCTCTCCAAACTGGATCGGATCCAGGATCGCACGACCTGCATCGGACCGGAGTACGCGATCATCGGCAAACTGTTCCCGGTCGAGATCAAGGATACCCGCATTGTCAAATCTTCGCTCGGCGGAATGATGCAGCACGCCATGTACAGCTGGGGCGTGGACCATGGAGAGCTTGCGACCGTTCCGAAAAACGACCCGCGCAGCACCTGGGTCAACCAGGTCATCGACAAGTGGCTCACCGGCATCTCGCAGGAGGAACGGAAAGAGTTCGTCAACGAGCTGTTCGACGCGTTGTCCAACAAGGGCGAGATCCAGACACTCGATGAGATCGGCAGTGTGGATTCGGTGGAGAATGTCCTTGTCAACATGCTGACGCTGAGCCCGCGTGCCCGCAAGATCGCCATGGAACTGCCGCGCGTCGCGATGCTGAGCCAGGAAGCCCAGAAGGACGTGCAGGATACCATCGCCACCGTGAAAAAGCGCGGACCGATCGAGTGGTTCACTCAAAGTGAAGTGGCGCGAGGCGTTGTTACGATCCTGGCCGGCGGCATCATCGCCTTTCTTTCGCAGTTTATCGTTAACCTGCTCTTTATTCTGCCGCTTCTGGTTGTCAGTGCCGGCGTTGTCTTTTTTACGGTGAGACGGCTTTACCGGAGCCACTGGAATTTTGAATCTGAGCGCTTCGCAGTCACGACATCGATCCTGCTTGTTGTCGGGCTGATCGTCCTTTTGATCAAGGATCAGGCGATCTTCCTTCTCGGAACGATGATGTTCGGCATCCTGATGATGGTCTTTGCCTACAACATGATGTCGAAGATCCCGTCCACCAGCGAGCGTTTCGCAAAATGGATC
>ONYR01000055.1 GCA_900322165.1 uncultured Eubacteriales bacterium | reverse complement strand
GAGAGTTCGTCTCCGGAGGAGAGTTCACTTCCTGAAAACACGACCGGAAGCGGAACCAAAGAGGATCCGTATATTGTCACGCTGAAGATCCCGGCCGGCGATACAAGCGGAAGTGCGTACCGCGTTGGCAGCGGAGTCTGGAACGCACTGGTCGGCAAGTATGTGATCTTCCAGATCACCAACAGTCAGGACCAGGTGCAGTACAAGGTGGAAGCCGATCTGACAAATGCGAGAAAGCTTGGCGCGTCGGAAGTCGTTACCCTTGAGGTGCAGACGCGGCCGATCCGCGACGCATTGTCGATCGTGACGATCCTGCAGCAGAAGTTCCCGGTCGAGGTAACGATCCACTATCCGCTGACAACGATGGCGGAGGTGCAGAACCTTGCGCTGACGTCGATGGCGGACGGGGCGGAAAACGAAAAAGTGGAGCTGGATCCGGAAGGATTTGCGCTTCTGAAGGTTCAGGACGGCGGTATCTACCTGCTTTCGTCCGGCAATGATCTTGTCGGACCGCCGCCGGAAGAGTCGGAACAGTCTGAAGAGAGCAGCTACTACGATCCCGGTGACTATATTACCTATGAAGAGCTTGACCGGATGGTCGCGGAGACGCGCCAGAAGATCAAGGAAAAGGACATCGCCCTGAAGCTGAGCAAGATCGATCTGTCCCGCTCGGAGAAGGAGCTCGATGCGCTGACGGTCAAGAGTGAGATCAACGGCTATGTCACGCTGATGGGAAGCCAGGACAATTACAGCGAACCGTACGTCACCATCAGTGCCGGCAGCAGCTATTACATTGTCGGACAGATGAGTGAGCTGCAGCTCGAGACGGTCGGAGTCGGAATGGAAGTGACGGTCATGTCGTGGATGACCGGCGAGATGTACCCGGCGACAATCATTTCGGTTTCCGATTATCCGCTGTCTGGGGAGTATTACGGGGGCGGCAACCCGAACGCTTCGTTCTATGAGTTTACCGCAGAGATCGTCCCGGAGCCCGGTCAGACGATCAATCTGATGAACGGCTACGGCGTGGACATTCAGATCTCTCCCGGAGCCTCGATGGACGGCTATAACGGATTGTATCTGCAGAACATGTACCTGCGGTCTTCGGGAGGAGAGTCCTACGTCTACGTGCGCGGGGAAAACGGCCTTCTTGAGAAGCGCGTGGTGACCACGGGAAAGACGCTCTACGGCTACTATACGGAGATCCTTGACGGGCTGACGCAAGAGGATTATGTAGCCTTCCCCTACGGAAAGACCGTGAAGGAAGGCGCTCCGACGAACATCGTCGAAGACATGATGTACTACTATTAAGGAGGTGACCGGAAATGCTTGAAAACATACGCTTGTCTTTCCAGGGAATCTGGTCACATAAGATGCGTTCGTTCCTGACGATGCTCGGTATCATTATCGGTATCGCCGCGATCATCGCCATCGTCTCCACGATCCAGGGAACCAATGAACAGATCAAACAGAACCTGATCGGTTCCGGCACGAATGCCGTCAAGATCCAGCTCTACAACGGCAATTATACGATGGATCTGACCTATGAACAGCTTCCTGAATCGATCCCCGTGATCTCGCAGGAGGTCAAGGACCAGATCCTTGCACTCGATGAAGTGGCTTCGGCAACGCTGTATCATGAGCGGAACGAATACGAGGCGATCTTCTACCTGAACTCGACACTGACCGGTGCAAGGCTGATCGGTGCGGATCAGGACTATATGGACGTGTTCGGTTACCGCCTCTTCAAGGGGCGTGGCTTCAGCGACAGTGATTACAGACTGTTCCGCAAGGTCTGCCTGCTGGATGAAACCGCAGCGAAGTCGCTGTTCCAGAACGAAAACCCCGTCGGCCAGACCATCGAGATCAAGCGCGAACCGTTTACCGTTATCGGAATCATCGGCCTTTCGGAGAGCTTCCAGCCGACGATCGAGACAATGGAAGACTACTACACCTACATGAATACGGAGAGTGCGGGAATCGTCCTGATCCCGGAGGTGGATTGGCCGATCCTGTACCGCTACGATGAGCCGCAGTATGTCGGCGTGAGAGCGGTTTCGACCGATGACATGACGCAGGCCGGCAAGAAAACCGCGGACATTCTGAACGCGAACGCCGGGCTGGCCACGGACGACGAGATCAAGTCAGATACTTCGGACGCGGAGGCGATGGACGGCGCATTAGGCAGTTCTTCGCAGATCCGCTACAAGAACGAGGACCTTCTCGAACAGGCCAAGCAGCTGCAGAGCCTCTCGAACGCGACGAACCAGATGCTGATCTGGATCGCGAGCATTTCGCTTCTTGTCGGCGGTATCGGCGTTATGAACATCATGCTTGTCTCGGTCACCGAGCGTACCCGTGAGATCGGTCTGAAGAAGGCGATCGGTGCGAAAAAGAGCCGCATCCTCGGACAGTTCCTGACCGAAGCGGCTGTGCTGACAAGCCTCGGCGGTGTGCTGGGTGTCATTCTGGGACTGATCCTCGCGAGAGTGATTGCGACGCTGAACGGTACGCTGAGCGCCATCAGCATGCCCGCAATCATTATCTCTGTGGTATTCTCCATGGTGATCGGTATCGTGTTCGGCCTGCTGCCTTCGATCAAGGCCGCGAACCTGAACCCGATCGAAGCGCTTCGCTACGAATAAGGACCGTTTTTACGGGCCAATGGCGCGGATGAACAAGTAAAAACTGATTCTGAAAGCAAGGGATTCGGATGATACCGGAGCCCTTGTTTTTTTGCTGAAGAATACAAAATAAAAATGAAAAGCTATTTTAATACATGGAGGAAACCGATACTTAGGTGTATAATCGTAAAAATGTTAATCATTAGCAAGTAGAGCGATAAAAGAAGGAGACCTTGCGACATGTCAGAGAAAGAAGCGAAAGTAAAGGTGATTCGTACAGCTTTGGACGATTTGCCTTTCGGAGACGATGAGGGCGATTTCGGACAAAACGAAAAAGTGACCAATCGGCTTCCGGAAGGAGTGGAGTCCAAGAGGCTGTATGCGGATATCACAAAGATTGCGTGGCCGTCCTTTGTTGAGCTGATGCTGACACAGCTGGCTTCGATGGTGGACATGATGATGGTCGGAAAGCTCGGTCCCTGGGCGCTGACGGCGGTCGGACTGACTACCCAGCCGAAGTTCCTGCTCATGACCATGTTCATCGCAATGAACGTTGGTGCGACCGCGATGGTCGCCCGCTACCGCGGAGCCGGTGAGCGGGAAAAAGCCAACAAGATCGTGCGCCAGGCTTTGATGCTGAACCTCATCCTTTCGGTGACCTCTTCGATCCTGGGTTACATTTTCGCAAGACCCATGATCGTCTTTATGGGCGGAGAGGAAGGCGTGGTCGTTGACGGAGCGGTCTCCTATCTGCGCATTCAGATGATCGGCTTCACGTTCATGGCGCTGACCTCTTCGATCACCGCGGTCCTGCGCGGTGTCGGCGATTCAAGAACCGCCATGATCTACAACATGACCGCCAACGTCGTCAATGTCTTCTTCAACTATTGCCTCATCTACGGTCATTTCGGTTTCCCGGCGATGGGAGTAGCCGGCGCTTCGCTCGCCACCATCATCGGCCAGTTTGTTGCGTTTGTCTATGCGATGTTTTATGTCTGCATGGGCAAGCGGTACCTGCATCTTCGCTTTAGAGATGGCTTTATGCCGGACTGGGGCGAGATCCGAAAGATCGTTCAGATCGGTATCCCTTCCATGATCGAGCAGCTGGTGATGCGAGCCGGTATGATCGTGTACGCGAAAACCGTTGCTTCGCTTGGAACCGTAGCGTACGCGACCCATCAGGTCTGCATGAACATTCAAGGCATGTCCTTCATGAGCGGGCAGGCTTTTGCCGTCTCGGCCACGTCACTGGTGGGACAGAGCCTCGGCAAGAAACGGCCGGACATGGCGCAGGCGTACTGCAGCCGTACCAGACGAATCGGATTCGTGATCGCCATGCTGATCGGCGTTGCGTTCTTCTTCTTCGGCGGCTTTATCGTAGGTTTGTACAACAACGAGAAGGAGATCGTCGAAAGCGGCGCGATGATCCTGAAGCTTGTCGCGTTTACTCAGCCGTTCCAGTCTTCCCAGTTTATCATCGCCGGCGGCCTTCGCGGCGCGGGAGATACCAAGGCGACCGCCGTGATCACGTTTATCACGGTCCTGCTGATCCGTCCGGGCATTGCGCTGCTGTTGATCAAGGTGTTTGACACAGGGCTCATCGGTGCCTGGATCGCCATGGTCTGCGATCAGCTCGTACGTACGACGCTCGTTTTCGCTCGGTATCAATCCGGTAAGTGGAAATCGATCAACAAGTCGCTTGACGCGGCGAAGGCACAGCAAGCCTGAAAAAGAGCATGCGGCTAAGACCGTTTCTCAGGGAATCCCCGGGAAACGGTCTTTTTTATGCCTTTGTGAATCATGAACCGTATGGGATGAGTGTTTAAGCTGCAGGTTTGCAGTGTTTTCTAAACATCCCCTTATTTCTGCCGATCCTCCGATACACGCTCCGGCGGGTTGTAGACGCCTGGGTCTTCGGCGGCCATCAGATCTGCGCCTGTTGCAGCCATGGATGCGGCCTCGTCTGCGGCATCTGAGTGAAAAAAGGGACGGTAGAGTGCCTGCTTCTGAAGAGACTCCATCTCAGAAACATATTGTTCAACACAGTGAAGGATATATTCCTGTTCATGGCGGGGTCTTGGCTTGATCAGTTCGACGATCTTTTCGATGAACGGATTGACGCTCGGATGCAGCTTGAGCAACTCATCGATCGAAAGATCATAATAATCACAGAGTGCGATCAGCATCTCCAGACTCGGACGGAATCCGGATTCGAGCCGGCTGTAGTGTGTCAGACTGCAGTTCAGGGCACTGGCTGCCTGCTGCTGCGTCAGGCCCAGCTTGCGCCGACAATTAAAGATGATCCTCCCGACAGGGCGAAAATCAAATGTATTATTCTTTCGCATGAATCGATACCTCAACATTAATAGTAGAGTGTTGACCTAGGACACTCTCGTAACAAGCTTGCCGGCACATATTATAAATAATGTGCAGAAATATACAAGAACACAAAAGGTTGTATTTTCGGGGAAATACAACCTTTTGTGTGTAGAATTTGCTCTAAATTTTACATTTTTTGACTTTTATTTGGATGACGCCATCTGAACGCCGAGCTTGAAGCCCTTGATCGTGTCTCCGTCCAGGGTGCCGATCACGTCCGAAGCGACGGACGAGGGAACGTCGACATAGGAGAAGGTCTCGAGAATATCAATGTGACCGACGGAGGCAGCGGGGACGCCGCACTTGGCCGCGATCAGACCGACGAGATCCTTGACCCTTACGCCTTGCTTGCGGCCAACGGAAAAATACAGCTTGACCATCGAATCCGAATCGGAAACGATCAGAGCCGGGCGCTTGGATAACGGATCGGCGGAAGGGGTGTAGAGAAGCTTGGCCATCAGGGCAGAGGCGACCGCTTTTGCGTCAAATCCGTCCGCGATGAGCGCTTCGACGTCTGCCATATATTTGCCCGCAGAAGGAAGCGAGGGGCTGCCGCCTTTGAGGATCTGGCGAACCTCCTGCAGCAGGCGGTTCTTATGGACGGCCTCGATCTCCTGAAGGGTCGGAAGCGTCCGCGGAGTTACCTTCGAGCCGGTGTATTCCTGGATCTGAGCGAGCTTTTCGATTTCCTTCCCAACGATAAAGGTGTAGGATTTGCCGGTCTTTCCCGCGCGGCCGGTTCGGCCGATGCGGTGAACGTAAAATTCCATCTCATCGGGAAGGTCATAGTTGAAAACGACATCGATCCCGTGGATATCCAGACCTCTGGCCGCAACGTCGGTCGCAACGAGCCATTTGATATCGCCGCTTCTGAACCGGCGCATGATCAGATCGCGCTGCGCCTGCTTGAGATCTCCGTGAAGGGCATCGGCAGGAAGGTCGCGGGATTTCAGCTCCTCCGCGATCTCAGCCGCTTTCTTCTTCGTATTGCAGAAGATCAGCGCGCGCTCAGGCATCTCCAGATCCAGCAGACGGCAGAGGGCTTCGGTTTTCATCTTCGCTTTGACGTCAAAGTACTCCTGCGAGATCTCATCGACGGTCAGATGGTCATCCTCGGACGTGCGGATCTCGACCGGATCCTCCATGAATTCACGGGCAATCGCTTTCACGTCCTCGCCCATGGTCGCGGAGAGAAGCACGGTCTGGCGCGGCTCAGGCATCTGGGAGAGGATCAGATCGATATCTTCCTTGAAGCCCATGTCGAGCATCTCATCCGCCTCATCGAGCACGACCATCTGCACCTGATCGAGCTTGAGGGTGTGGCGGCGCAGGTGATCGAGAAGGCGGCCGGGGGTCGCGGTCATGATCTGGAAGCCTTTGCGCATGTCGCTGATCTGGTAATTGATCGGCTGACCGCCGTAGACACTCACAACGCGGATCCCGGGCTTATATTTCAGCAGCTTGCGGATCTCTTCAGCGCTCTGCATGCACAGCTCGCGGGTCGGGCAGAGCACGACGCCCTGCATCCGGCGATCGTCCGGATCGATAAGCTCGATCATCGGGATCGCAAAGGCGGCTGTTTTGCCGGTGCCGGTTTTGGACTGCCCGATGAGGTCGTAGCCTTTGAGAAGATTCTCAATGCAGCTGATCTGGATCGGGGTCGCGGTCTCATAGCCAAGATCGCGGACCGCTTCGAGAATATCTTCGTCGATGTTTAGCTCTTCGAAGGTTTTGCTTTCTTCCATCCGTTTACAGTATCTCCACTTTCTTCATTGTCTGGTTTTCGTAGGGATGATCGGACCAGTCGCAATCGACCGAGGCGATCTCATCGACAACGTCCATGCCTTCGATGACCTTGCCGAAAGCCGCATAAGCACCGTCAAGGTGCGGGGCATCCTGGTGCATGATAAAGAACTGAGAACCGGCCGAGTTGGGGTTCATCGCACGCGCCATTGAGATGACACCGCGCTTGTGCTTCAGATCGTTCTTAACACCGTTCTGAGCGAACTCACCCTTGATGTGCCAGCCGGGACCGCCGGTTCCGTTTCCGAGAGGGCATCCGCCCTGGATCATGAATCCTTTGATGACACGGTGGAAGATCAGACCGTTGTAAAAGCCCTGATTGACGAGCTTGATGAAGTTTTCGACCGTGATCGGCGCGATCTCAGGGTAGAGCTCGATCTTGATCTGCTTTCCGTTTTCCATTGTAATTAAAGCCTGCGGCATAATAGGTTTCCTCCTGATTTCATTTTTGTCCCGCTATTATACCAAAAGCGAGAGTAAATTGGCAAGCGTCCCTGCTAAAGCTTGAATTTAAGCCTGTTTTGTACTAATATGAATCCTTGTTAACAGTGTTTAAAAAAGAGAGTTCCCGGAGAAGTTCACCGGAGAAAGGAAGAGGCGGCGTATGGACGCGGAGAAACAGACAAAGCACGCTTTTCTTGCCAGCGACCTGTTTACCCAGAAGCAGGTGCTTGGCATGCTGGCACCGCTGATCCTCGATAAGCTGGCGGTCTATGCCATCATGCTCCTGACAACCTCGATGATCTCAGCCTCCGGCGAGGACTCAGTTTCCGCGGTCTCCCTTGTGACACCGATCTCGCACCTGGCGCTTGCGCTGTTTTCGGCCTTCGGAACCGGAGGCGCCGTGATCATTGCGCAGTATAAAGGGCATGGGGATGAGGAGAAGCTGAAGGAAGCGATCGCGCAGACGTTCTGGCTCGTGATGGTCAGCGGGCTTGTGCTGAGCCTGATCCTGCTGGCTTTTGCAAGGCCGATCGTTCTTGGACTTTTTGCGTCCGCTGAGCCCTCCGTTAAGCAAAAGGCAGTGCTGTTCCTCTCCGGCATGGCCATCAACAATTTTATGCATGCGGCCCGTGTTGCCTCCAGCGCCGCGCTTCTGGGAAGCGGCGAGATCAAAACGAACATGCAGGGGAGCATCCTCATCAATGTGTCGTATTTTGTGTTTAGCTTTGTGATGCTGAATCTGCTGAAGCTTGATATCGCAGGAACCCTGATCTCCTATTTTCTGGCACGGCTTTTGGGAGCGCTGCATTCGTTTTACTGCCTGTTCTGGAATCCGCATTCAAGAGTCCGGGTTCCGTTTACAAGCGCGCTGAAACCGATCAAAAGCTATCTCGTCGCGATCGGGAAGCTCGGACTTCCGTTCTCCGCGGAGGAGATCTTCTTCAACGGAGGGACGGTGGTGGTTTCGGCGATCGTGGTACTCCTCGGAACGGTCAGCGTTGCGGCCAACGCGATCGTAACGTCCGTATTCAATACGATTTTCGCACCGATCATGGCCGTCGGCATGCTTTCAACGACCATCATCGGGCAATGCATCGGAGCGGAGAGAAAGGACCTTGCCAGGCGCTACGGACGGGAGCTTATCCTTCTTGGCTATCTGTTATGTCTCCTTACGCTTCTTGTCATGCTGCCGCTGATGAAGCCGGTGCTTTCGATCTACCATCCGAGCGCGGAGGCGCTGCCGCTGGTGTGGAGGCTGATCTGGATCGGAGCGGCCGGGACGATGCTGCTTTATGCACCTTCCTGCATCTTCCCGTATGTGCTGAAGGCTGCGGGAGACGCCTACTATTCGACCGTTGTCGCGCTGGTTGCGATGTGGGGCCTGCGCGTCGGCATGGGCTATGTTCTCGGGATCTGCCTGAAAATGGGGATGGAGGGCATATGGCTGATGATGGCGGGCGAGTATCTGGTGCGCACGATCTTGTTTTATCTTCGCTATCGTGGACAGAAATGGCTTCAAAAGAGCCGCATCGATACGGCAAAATGACGATTGCATTGTGATTTTTTTCTGTTTATAATTAGTAGGTATTTTTATGTGCGGGAGAAGCTGCGCTGACGCAGTCATTCCGGGCATCATTTCAGTTGGAGGAATCTCATGGACCAGGTTGACATGTTGTATCAGAAGCTGCTGGATACCATTCGGCGTTACCACCCGAGTGGCGATCTTTCGCGCGTTGAGGCGGCTTATGAGATGGCGAAGAAGGCGCACGAGGGACAACTGCGTCAATCCGGCGAACCCTATGTCATTCATCCGCTGAATGTTGCGATCATTCTGGCGGAGCTGGAGCTGGATCTGGAAACGATCATGGCCGGATTGCTGCATGACGTTGTTGAGGATACGAACATCACGCTCGATGATATCAAAGCCGCGTTCGGCGATGAGGTCGCGGAGCTTGTGGACGGGGTCACGAAGTTAAAACAGCTGACCTACAAGGCAACGGACAAGCAGGATGTACAGGCTGAAAACTACCGTAAAATGTTCCTGGCCATGGCCAAGGATATCCGTGTCATCCTCATCAAGCTGGCAGACCGCCTTCACAATATGCGCACGCTGAACTACAAGAGCGCAGCAAAACAAAAAGAAAAAGCAAGAGAAACGATCGATATCTATGCACCGATCGCGGAGCGCCTTGGTATCAGTAAGATCAAGGTCGAACTCGATGATCTGTGCCTGAAATATCTTGAGCCGGAGGTCTACGCGGACCTCACCAAGCAGATCCATGCGAAGCTGTCGCAGCGCGAGGCCTATATCGGCGAGATCGTCCGCGACATCAAGGCCAAGCTGGAGGAGCTGGACATCAAGGCGACCGTCTACGGACGCCCGAAGCATTTCTTCTCGATCTACAAGAAAATGCTCAATAAAGACAAAACACTGGATCAGATCTATGATCTTCTGGCGGTTCGCATCATCGTGGATTCGGTGAAGGACTGCTACGGAACGCTCGGTGTCATTCACGATATGTATGTTCCGATGCCCGGCCGTTTTAAAGACTATATCGCGATGCCCAAGAGCAACATGTACCAGTCGCTGCACACGACGCTCATGGGCCCGGGCGGAACTCCCTTTGAAGTGCAGATCCGTACCTGGGAAATGCACCGTACCGCGGAGTACGGTATCGCAGCCCACTGGAAATACAAGGAGGGCAAGACCGGCGCCAACGATACCAGTGAGCTCGAAAAGATGAAGTGGCTCCAGAAGATTCTGGAATGGCAGCAGGACCTGGATGACAACAGCGAGTTTATCAATACTCTGAAGGATGATTTGAATATCTTCCGCGAGAGTGTTTACGTGTTTACGCCTCACGGTGAAGTCATCACGCTCCCGAGCGGCTCTACGGTCGTGGACTTTGCGTATCAGATCCACTCGGCGGTCGGCAACAAGATGGTCGGCGCCAGGGTAAACGGCCGCATCGTTCCGATCGGCTACGAGCTGCAGAACGGAGAGCAGGTCGAGATCATGACCTCGCAGAACTCCAAAGGCCCGAGCCTCGACTGGCTCAACATCGCCAAAACCTCGCAGGCCAAGAACAAGATCAATCAGTGGTTCAAAAAGGAACAGAAGCAGGAGAACGTTGTCAAGGGCAAGGAAGCCATTGAGCGTTATATCAAGCAGAAGGGACTGCCTGAGCCGCATGAGCTGATGGTTCCGGAATGGATGGACATCGTTCGCCGTAAATACGGATTCAAGGACTGGAATTCCGTGCTGGCAGCCGTCGGGTTCGGCGGGCTGAAGGAAGGGCAGGTCGTCAACCGCCTTTACGAAGAATACAGCCGTAAGAAGCGCGCGGAGATCACGCAGGAAGAGTTCATCGAGAAGATCCAGCAGCGCACGCAGCAGACTGCACAGGCGCCGAAAGAAGCGAAGGTACATAAGGGAAAGAGCACCATCGTTGTCAAGGGACTGAACGATGTCGCGGTGCGTTTCTCCCGTTGCTGCAACCCGGTTCCGGGTGACGAGATCATCGGCTATATCACCAGAGGCCGCGGTGTTTCGATCCATCGAACCGATTGCCCGAACGTGATCAATCTTCCCGCGATCGAGCGGGATCGCCTGATCGAAGCCGAATGGGGTTCCACCGCTGAGAACGGTGACGGAACCTTCGTTTCGAACCTTCAGATCGTCACGACCGAGAAGAAGGGCTTGCTGATGGAGATCAGCTCCGTCATCTCGCATCTGGATATCAACATTCATTCCCTCAGCACACGCCGCACGAAGAACAATCGTGAGAACGTGTTCCAGCTGGCGGTAGAGATCACGGACAAACAGCAGCTTACGGAATTGGTGGATAAGCTGAAGAATGTTCCCGGGGTATACGAGGTGAACAGGACTTGAGTCCTGTTCACCTCGTAAGCAAGAATTTTGCGTGGCAAAATTCTTGTGGGTTTTTTGAGTTTGACAGAACCTTTGCGGCGGCCGCTTGGCCGCCGAACTTATAGAACGGCAAAATGAGTTCAGCCCATCATATCGGCGAGCTTAGGAAAGTGACGGGAAGGCAGGGATTCAAGAAGGATGAGAATCGTATTGCAGCGGGTAAAATCCGCATCGCTGGAAGCGGATGGCGTTTTTGTAGATCGAATGGGCGCGGGCATTCTGGCGATGGTCGGGATCGAGTCCGGCGATGATGAGGAAGCGGTGATGCGGTACATGCTCGATAAGCTCGTGCATCTTCGCATCTTTGAGGATCAAAACGGCAAGCTGAATCTGTCGATCACGGATCTTGGACTTGAGCTGTTCCTTGTCAGCAATTTTACGATCTACGGAGATTGCCGGCATGGCAGACGGCCGTCCTACAGCCATGGGGCGGGACCGGATGAGGCGCGGGGGATCTACGAGACTTTTGTCGCCTATGCGAAGGCCAATGCTGGCCTGCCGGTGCACTCGGGCGTTTTCCAGGCCGATATGCAGCTGGACGTTCATCTTGACGGACCGGTCACGCTGCTGCTTGACAGTGATAAGGAGTTCTGATGGAGATCAAGGGATTTTGTCTTGGCGCGTTTCGCACCAACTGCTACCTTGTTGAAAACGATGGGGAAGCCTTTCTCGTCGATCCGGGCGATCAGGCGGAGGATGTGATCGCGTATCTGAAAAAGCTGGGCTGCGATCTGAAAGCGATTTTGATCACTCACGGTCACATTGACCATCTCGGAGCGGCCGCGGCGATCTCCGAAGCGCTTGGTGCGGAGATCGTTTTCCCGGAAAAAGAGCTCGATTACCTTGATAACCGCACCTATCCGCTGATGTTCGAAACCGCAGGCGAGCTGCAGGAATTCAAGGACTATGTGATGCAGAGCGGCAAGGGTCGCCTGATTGCGGACGGAGCGGAGCTGTCGATTGCAGGGGCCTGGATCCGTGCGATCGAGGTTCCGGGACACACGGACCACAGCATGGTCTATCATGTGCCTGCGGAGAAGGTCCTCTTCTCGGGCGATACCTTGTTTGAAGCCTCGGTCGGCCGAACCGACATGTATGCGGGCGATCCGTTTGATTTGGTGGTCAACATTAAAGAAAAGCTGCTGACGCTGCCGAAGGATACGATCGTCCTTCCCGGGCACTCGGGAGCGACAAGCATTGAACGGGAAATTCGTCAGAACCCGTATCTGAGGGAGGTTCTATGAACGGCGAGTTTTATCTGATCGCGCCGGAAGAGCATTTCTATGAGCTCAGCACCCTGATTCGGGAATACATTCCTCTGGTGAATGTTTTGCCTGAGCGCAAAGACGGCGTGGAAGGCATCGTGCTTTCAGAGAATGAACGCTCCGGTGTCCGCCTGGCCGAGGATGGCGCGGAGACCGCGAGGTTTTCCCTGAATGATTCCTTTGACGGGTACGTCGGGGAGAAAAGCAAAAATGAAGCGAAGGTAGTCATCTCCCATCTGATGGGGTCTTCGCTGCCGTGGGGCATTTTGACCGGCGTAAGGCCGACGAAGGTGGCTTTTCGCTATCTGGATGAAGGACTGACGCAGGAGGAGACCGCGGCGATCCTTGAAGAGAGATATCTTCTTCGGAAGGATAAGGCGGAACTCTGTGCGCGTGTCGCAGCTTCGGAGAGAGCGATCCTCGCGGACCATGATGGGCGGGACGTCAGCCTTTATATCGGCATTCTGTTTTGCCCGACGCGCTGTTCCTACTGTTCGTTTATCAGCAATGATCGTCGGGCTTACAAACTGTACGCGGCGGACTATGTGGAATCGATCCTGAAGGAGATGACGGCGACGGCGCCGCTCTTGAAGGATCGCCGCATTCGAAGCTTTTACATGGGCGGCGGTACACCGACAACGCTCGATGAAGAAAGCCTCAGACGGATCCTTCATAAAGCGGATGAGCTCTTTGATTTCAGCCAAATGGACGAGGTGACGGTGGAGGCCGGAAGACCGGATACGATCACCTTAGGCAAGCTAAAGGTACTGAAGGATTGCGGAGTGACGCGGATCTCGATCAACCCGCAGACGATGAACCAGAAGACGCTCGATCTGATCGGGCGCGCTCACAAAGCGGAAGAGATCGAGACGGCCTTTGAGATGGCTCGGGAAGCGGGCTTTGACAACATCAACGCGGACCTGATCGTCGGACTGCCGAGCGAGGATGTGAGTGACGTTCAGTATACGATGGAGAAGATCCGTGCGCTGCACCCTGAAAACGTAACGGTCCACACGCTCGCGGTCAAGCGCTCCTCGAGGCTCAATGAGTTCGGCGAGGGCGCGAAAATGCTGACGGACGAGACGGAAAAGCTTGCTGAGTCGATCGACCGGATGATCGGGATCTGCGCGGAGGCGTGTGCGGGCATGGGACTGAAGCCGTATTACATGTACCGGCAGAAAAACATGGCCGGCAATTTTGAAAACGTCGGGTATGCCCTGCCAGGCAAGGAAGGGCGCTACAACATTGAGATCATGGAGGAGCGCCAGACGATCGTGGCCTTTGGGGCCGGCGGTGTAACGAAGGTCTATACGCCTGAAGAAGACCGCATCGAGCGGGTGCCGAACGTCAAGGGCGTGAAGGAATATATCGAGAGGATCGATGAAATGATCGAGAGAAAGAAGGAGGGACTGAAGCCATGATGGATCGACAAACGCTGACCGATACGATGGGTCAGCGGCTGCTGAAAGCGGGAGAAGTGCTGTCCTCAGGATACGCGCTCCTTTCCAACCGCTTCGGAAGCTATCTGCTGCTGTCCTTTCTGGTGTATCTGCCGGCGAATCTCATTACCGGCTACTTTGCCATGCAGATCGATCTTACACCGCTTCTGGAAGTTCAGAATGATCTCAATCTTCTGACGGAAGCCTATGAATCGCTGCTGGGCGAATATGTGCATCTGATCGGCGCGCAGCTGGCGGTCATGTTTCTGACACTGGTCGCAGCTATGGTCACGGCGGTGATCGTGAAAAACCAGCTGTTCGATGAGGAAAACCGAAGCTTCGGAAAGAACTTCTACCAGGGCGTTCGGATGTGGCCGAGGGGAGCGCTTTCCCTGATCCTGGTACTGATCGAGCTGATCCTCGGGAGCTTTGGCTGCGCCGTGCTGATGATGGTTCCCTTGATCGGGCTGGTGGCGTTCGTCCTGATGATCGCGCTGGTGTTCATTTTCCAGATGAACTATTCGCTTTCATCGGCCGCTGCCGCACTCAGAGGCCGGTTCGGTTTTGACAATCTGCGCTACATTCGGTTCCTCAGCGCTCCGGTATATCCGCAGACGATCGGGATCTTCGCAATCGTCACCTTGATCTCGAACGGGATCCTGATGATCGTCAGCCTGCTGACAACGAATCTCGTGACGTTTTCGGACAATCAGTGGGTGATGCTCGCGGTAAGCACGCTCATCGATACGATCCTTTCGATCCTGTCGGTGTACGGGTTTGTCTGCGGCGCGATCGTTTTCCTGAACCTCGAAGAGCTGCACCGTCCCAAGACTCAGCCTGAGACCGAGAATGGCCCTTCGGAATTGAAAGAAGAGGTTGACACGGAAGATCGATTTCATGTATAATATCGTTTTAGTTAATGCCATTTAACAGTGAAAAATCTGCGGTTTCGAAATAACCGCATCAGGAGGATTTTATACCCATGAGTCATTCAGTTAAGAAGCTCGAGCACAGCATGGTGGAGCTCACCCTGGAGATCAGCCCGGAGAAATTCAGCGAAGCCATCAAGACCGTTTACAACAAGCAGAAAAAGTCGATTTCTCTTCCCGGATTCCGTAAGGGCAAGGCTCCGCTCGCGATGATCGAGCGTGTTTACGGCGCGGAAGTTTTCTATGAGGACGCCCTGAATGAGGTCCTTCCGGATGCTTATGAAGAAGCCGTTAAGGAAGAAAACCTGGAAGTCATGAGCCGTCCCGATGTCAATGTTGACTTCATCGAGAAGGGCAAGCCGGTCAAGGTCGTCTGCACCGTCGCTGTCAAGCCGGAAGTCAAGCTTGGCGAGTACAAGGGCCTCAAGAAGGAAGTCGAAGCCGTTGTCGTTACTGACGAGGACGTTGAAGAAGAGCTGAAGAAGGTTGCCAACCGCAACGCGCGCAAGATCGATGTCACCGACCGTGCCGCTCAGATGGATGATACCGTTACGATCGACTACGTCGGCACCATCGACGGCGTTGAGTTTGACGGCGGCAAGAGCGAAGACTACGATCTGAAGCTTGGTTCCCACAGCTTCATCGACACCTTCGAGGATCAGATCGTCGGCCACAATATCGGCGATGCGTTTGACGTCAACGTCACCTTCCCGGAGCAGTACGGCGCCGCAGAGCTTGCCGGCAAGGCAGCCGTTTTCGCGGTTACCCTGAAGAAGATCACCGCGAACGAAGTTCCGGAGATCAACGATGATTTCGCTCAGGAAGTTTCCGAGTTCGACACCCTTGATGAGTACCGCCAGGACCTGAGAAAGGTCCTGACCGACCACAAGACCAAGAACGCCGAAGAAGACGCTAAGAACAAGCTCATCGACGCAGCGGTCGCTGCTTCTGAGATGGATATTCCGGACGCGATCGTTCAGGAACAGTGCGATCAGATGATCCAGCAGTTCGCTCAGACCCTGAGCTATCAGGGCATGGACATCAACCAGTACATGAAGATGTCCAACACCAACCTGAACCAGCTGCGCGAAGAGGTCAAGCCGGAAGCGCTGAAGCGTCTGAAGGAGAACCTGACGCTCGATGCCATTGCCAAGGCAGAGAAGATCGAAGTCACGGACGAGGATGTTGAAAACGAGATCGCGGATATGGCCAAGATGTATTCCATGGAAGCTGACAAGCTGAAGGAAGTCCTGAATCCGGCTGAGATCGACAACATGAAGGCTGAGCTTCTGAACAAGAAGACCGTTTCCTTCCTGCTTGAGAATGCCGTTGACTGATTGAAACGATAAGAAGAAACCGGGAAACGACTTTTCACAAAGTCGTTTCTTGTGTTTAGAGTGATTTTTGTGAAAGGAGATTGACTTACATGAGCAAGAATGCATTTATTCCTTATGTCATCGAAGACACGGGACGCGGTGAGCGTACCTCCGATATCTTTTCCAGACTGCTGAAGGAGCGTATCGTCCTTCTGTGCGATGAGGTCAACGATCAGACGGCCTCCCTTGTTGTCGCGCAGCTGCTGTTCCTCGATTCCGAGGACCCGACCAAGGACATCCAGTTCTACATCAACAGCCCCGGCGGATCGGTTTCCGCCGGCCTTGCGATCTATGACACGATGCAGCTTGTCCGCGCAGACGTTTCCACGATCTGCATGGGTATGGCCGCTAGCATGGGCGCGTTCCTTCTCGCCGGCGGCAAGAAGGGCAAGCGTTTTGTCCTTCCGAATTCCGAGGTCATGATCCATCAGCCCTCCGGCGGTTCTCAGGGTCAGGCGACCGATATCCAGATCCAGGCGGCTCACATTCAGCACACCAAAGAGCGTCTGAACCGCATCCTGGCTGAGAATACCGGCAAGACGGTCGAAGAGATCGCCAGAGACACCGAGCGCGACAACTGGCTGACGGCAGAGGAAGCCGTCGCTTACGGCCTGGTTGACGAAGTCATTACCAAGAAATAATCATCCCTAAGGCAGCGCTGGAGCTGTTTTCAGGGTAACAAGTACTGAGGATTATTATGCCATCAAGCAGAGATGAAAAAGGGCGTGTTTGCTGTTCCTTCTGCGGAAAGGGACAGGATCAGGTCCGAAGACTGATCGCGGGAAACGGAGTCTATATCTGTGACGAATGCGTGGCGCTTTGCGGCGACATCATCGATCACGAATTTGCCTCCGCTCACCAGCAGGTCTTTGAAGGCGACCTGATGACGCCGAAACAAATCAAGAGTCACCTGGACGAGTATGTCATCGGTCAGGATGATGCGAAGAAGGCTTTGTCCATCGCGGTGTACAATCATTACAAGCGCGTTATGATGCGGGACCGTTTTGAGGATGTGGAGCTTCAGAAGAGCAACATCCTCCTGATCGGACCGACCGGATCGGGCAAGACATATCTGGCACAGACGCTGGCGAAAATTCTGGACGTGCCGTTTGCGATCGCGGACGCGACTACGCTGACGGAGGCCGGCTACGTCGGTGAAGACGTTGAAAACGTCCTGCTGAAGCTGATCCAGGCAGCGGATTTTGATGTGGAGAGAGCCGAGCACGGCATTATCTACATCGATGAGGTCGACAAGATCGCCCGCAAGAGCGAGAACCCGTCGATCACCCGCGATGTCAGCGGCGAAGGCGTTCAGCAGGCACTTTTGAAGATTCTGGAAAGCACGGTCGCCAACGTGCCTCCGAACGGCGGACGCAAGCATCCGCAGCAGGAGTTTATCCAGATCGATACCACGAACATCCTCTTTATCTGCGGCGGCGCGTTTGACGGTCTGGAGCGGATCATCAAGAACCGTACCAACGTCAAGACGATCGGCTTTAACCTGAGCGATACGCCTCAGCAGAAGCAGGAGGAGATCGACGCACGTATCTTCCACGAGATGATGCCGCAGGACCTGATCAAATTCGGTCTGATTCCTGAATTTGTCGGCCGTCTGCCGGTCGGGGTCGCGCTCGATCCGCTCGATGAGAAAGCCCTCATCCGCATTCTGAAGGAGCCTAAGAACTCGCTTGTCAAGCAGTATCAGGCACTTTTCGGACTGGATGACGTGGAACTGACGATCGAGGACGAAGCGCTGGCGGAGATCGCCCGTGCGGCACTGGAACGCAAGACCGGTGCGCGCGGACTGAAGTCGATCATGGAAAACGTGCTTCAGGATCTGATGTTTGAAGTACCGTCCCTCCCGGATGTAGCGGAAGTCGTCATTACGGCTGATGCGGTGACCGGCAAGGGGGATCCGCTGATCCTCTACCGCAAGAGTGAGGCCGAAGCGGAGGGAGCAAACTGATGGCGATCCGCGTTCAAAACAGCGACCTTTTCTGTGTGTGCGGCAATGTGAAGCAGTTTCCGGCGGAGTCGCTGCCGGAGATCGCCTTCGCAGGGAAATCGAACGTCGGAAAGTCTTCGCTGATCAATATGCTTCTTAACCGCAAGGCGCTTGCGAGAACCAGCTCGGTTCCCGGAAAGACCCAGACGGTTAACTGGTACAAGATCGACGGACAGCTGTTTTTCGTGGACTTACCGGGCTACGGCTATGCCAAGGCCGGAAAAGCGGAACAGGCGAGGTGGAGCAAGGCGATCGAGCAATACCTCCATGGACGGAAAACCTTGCGCGGAGTCGTGATGCTCGTTGACATCCGCCGTGAAGCTTCCGAGAACGACCGCATGATGATGGACTGGCTGGCCTACTATGGGATTCCGGCCGTCGTTGTTGCGACAAAAGCGGATAAGCTGACACGGAACCAGGTGGCGAGCGCGCTGAAGACGATCGCGGAAGGGCTTGGCGTAGAGAAAAGCAGCATTATCGCAGCCTCAACCATGACAAAAGCCGGGGCGGAGGATATCTGGAAGCGCATCTTGGAGCTTACCGGGAAGGGAGAGAGCGAAGATGGATCATCAGCTGTCTGAAAATAAACTGATCTTGCTCTACATTATCCATGAGAAGGAAAACATCAAGGTCTCGGATCTGTATGACTTTGTGCTTTTCCGCGGATATATGGATTACTTCCTGCTCCAGAACTATCTCGAAGAGCTGGAAGAGACCGAACTGGTGATCCAGGTCGCTCAGATGGGAGAGCTGTATTATACGACGCTGCCCGCAGGCGATACGGTCATCGAAATGTTCCGGGCGCGCATTCCGCACAGTATCCGCGAGGATATCCGCAACTATGCGCTGAACTCGGAACTGAACAACGGCTCGCCACTGATGGGAGTCGACTGTGACATCGAAAAGATCGATGACGAGCGCTATGACGTCCATTGCCGCGTGCTGGACTACGACCGCGCTGTCATGGAATTTATCAAGACCGCCCCAGATGAGGAGGCGGCCAATCGGGTACGCAATGCCTGGATGAAGAAGGGCATGAGCGTTTATTGGAACATTACGAAGGAGCTGAACTGAAAATGACAGAGATCATGCAGCCGAGGATCCTGACGGGATTTATGGAATTGCTTCCCGAGGATCAGATTCTCTTTAACCGCATGCTCGATACGATTCGGAAGGTCTACGAGCAGTTCGGTTTTTTGCCGCTTGATACCCCGACCATCGAGCTGTCAGAGGTGCTTTTGGCAAAGGCGGGCGGAGAAACCGAGAAACAGATTTACCGTTTTAACAAAGGCGATCATGATCTGTCGCTTAGGTTTGATCTGACGGTGCCTCTGGCTCGCTATACCGCGCAGCATGAGAGCGAGCTTGTCTTTCCGTTCAAGCGTTATCAGATGAGCAAGGTGTTCCGCGGAGAGCGTCCTCAGAAGGGGCGGTTCCGCGAGTTCTACCAGTGCGACATCGATATCATCGGCCTCGATGAGCTGAGCCTTTTCTATGACGCAGAGATGCCGGCGGTGATCTACCGCGTGTTCAAGGAGCTGGACTTCGGTCCGTTTACGATCCGTCTCAACAACCGCAAGATCCTGAACGGATTCTTCCGTTCGATCGGACTTGAGGATAAGATCACCGAAGTGCTTCGCACGATCGACAAGCTCGACAAGATCGGCGAGGAGAATGTCCGCAAGGAGCTTGCGGAGCTTGGGGTCGATGAGGAAAAGACCGAGCGCATCCTTTCGCTGATCCACCTTGACGGAACGGCCGATGAGATCCTTTCCGCGCTCGACGGTTTCGGGATCGAGGATGAGACGTTCGAGGCCGGCGTTGCGGAGATGAAGGAAGTCGTCAAGAACATGCGCCTTCTCGGTATGCCGGATGAGGCGTTCAAGCTTGACCTGACGATCGCTCGCGGCCTTGATTATTACACCGGCACAGTGTACGAGACGACCTTGAATGATTATCCGAAGCTTGGCAGCATCTGCTCGGGCGGACGGTATGATAATCTGACCGGCTATTACACCAAGCAGCGTATGCCGGGCATCGGCATTTCGATCGGTCTGACCCGCCTGTTCTCTCAGCTGAAAGAGGAAGGACTGATCAAGCCGGAGCGCCGCACGCTTGTGGAAGCGCTTGTCGTGCCGCTTGGCAAGGATCAGATGGAAGCGGCCCTGAAAACAGCGGCAGCGCTTCGGGCAGCCGATATCAAGACCGATGTCTTCTATCAGGAAAAGGGCATGAAGCAGAAAATGAAATACGCTTCGCGCCTCGGCATTCCTTATGTTGTCCTGATCGGAGAAGAAGAAGCGAATAACGGAACGGTTTCCGTCAAGAACATGGACGAAGGCCAGCAGGTGACCGTTCCTTTGAACGAAGCGATCGAAATGATCGCGAAATAAAGCGGAGTGTTATCATGGAAGAATCATTGAACGGACTGAAAAGGACCGTATACTGCGGTCTGGTAACGGAAGAGATGATCGGCACCGAGCAGACCGTCATGGGCTGGGTGCAGCGTCAGCGCAACAAGGGAAGCCTGATCTTTATTGACCTGAGAGACCGCTACGGTATCGTGCAGGCGGTCTTGAGTCAGGAGACCTCCGACCCGGCTGTCTTTGAGAAGGCAGCCTCGGTGCGCAGCGAATATGTGCTGGCGATCACCGGCACGGTGGAAAAGAGAGAGGGCGCGGTCAACGAGAAGCTTGCGACCGGAACCGTCGAGATCCGTGTAAAGGACATTCACATCCTTTCCGAAGCGCAGACCACGCCGTTCCAGATCCTCGATGAGGTGCAGGTACGCGATGAGCTGAGACTGAAATACCGTTATCTGGATCTGAGAAGACCGAGACTGCACAACATTCTTGAGTTCCGCAGCAAGGTGGCTCAGTCGATCCGCCGCTTCATGGACTCGGAAGGCTTTGTGGAGATCGAGACTCCGCTGCTGATTAAATCAACGCCGGAAGGCGCTCGCGACTACCTGGTTCCGAGCCGTGTTCATCCGGGCGAGTTCTACGCGCTGCCGCAGTCACCTCAGATGTACAAGCAGCTGCTGATGGTGGCGGGAATGGATCGCTATTATCAGCTGGCTAAGTGCCTGCGCGATGAGGATCTGCGCGCGGACCGTCAGCCGGAGTTTACGCAGGTCGATATGGAGCTTTCCTTTGCGGAGGCCGAGGATGTCATGGACGTCAACGAGCGTCTGCTGCATCAGGTTACCAAGGAGACCATGGGCTGGGATATCCCGCTTCCGATCCGCCGTATGTCCTGGGATGAAGCGATGGACAAGTACGGCTCCGACAAGCCGGACCTTCGTTTCGGCATGGAGTTCGTGAATGTGGATGACCTCGCTGCGGACTGCGGTTTCGGCGTCTTTGAAAACACGATCAAGGACGGCGGCATCGTCCGCG
>ONYR01000077.1 GCA_900322165.1 uncultured Eubacteriales bacterium | reverse complement strand
CGCTCCACCTGTTTGCCTATCGCTACCGGTTCGTCATTCTCGCCTCGAATGAAGAGCCCCAGATATTCTGTCGTATGATACATGTTCGATCGTCCTTCTGTTAAAATGTTTCACTCGTTGTCAGGCAGCGGCCTGCCTTTTTAGTATTCGATGCCCTTGATCACTTTCAGTGCCGGTCTTACGTCGTTGGCAGTCAGGAGCGTGAAGCCCGCTTCTTGGCAGGCGATGACTTCTTCTTCCGTATCCGGGCACCAGCACCAGGGGTCGATGCCCGCTTTGCGCAGTTCTTCAGCGGTTTGGCGGCTGACGTCTTTCATGCCGACTCCGATCGAATAGTAGTGCGCTTCGCAGCCTTCCTCCCACACCTTGAGTGCATGCTTCAGAAAGCCTTGCGTTTTCATGCCGTAAAGCGCGTGAGCGCGCGTTGTTACGCGGCTGTCGAAACAGGCGATGACCGACTGCTCATCGAGGCGGTAGTCTTTTAGCATCTGCACCGTCCGCTCGAGTGCTTCGGGTGTATAGTCCTTCATCTCGACATTCAGCATCAGATCGCTTCCGCGCACGAGATCGAGAAACTCCGAAAGAAGCGGAACTTTCTCGCCCTGCCCCGCGTCGAGCGCTCGCAGCTCCTGCAGACTCAGGCTGTCTACGCGCCCGGTTCCATTCGTGGTGCGGTCGACGGTATGGTCATGCATCAAGACAAGTGCTCCGTCCTTGGTTACCTGGACGTCGGTCTCAATGCCGTCCACGCCCAACTCGATCGCGCGTTTGAACGAGCGCATCGTGTTTTCCGGCTCGAGCGCCCGAACGCCGCGGTGCCCCACGATCCACATCCGCTGATTACTTTGTGTCCACTGCATGATGTTTGTTCCTTTGGCTGTATGGTGATTGCTTCTTTGCCCGTATTGCCTACTTATGATAGTACTTTTAGGGTAAAAAAACAAGAAACGGGGCGGAGAATGGCTGCTGTTTGTGAGTGGAAAAGGTGAAAGTAATCTCGGTCGTAGATTTCCGTCATTTGAGATTACTCCGTTTTTCATTACCCGGTGACTGCTTTCATGCGTTACGGCTGGAATTAATCTCAAAAGGGCATTTTGGGTCTATGAGATTAGATGCGCAGCTACCCACTCGCTGGATAGTCATGGCTTACTGAATGGGCAGTGAGGAGCATATAATCCCAAACGCTGCGAATCGCAGTATGAGATTACTTTTCATTGAGCACTTCAATTCCCCAACAATTGAAAACCCCCGAGAGTAATCTCAAACTCCACTTTTGTGAGTCTGGGATTACTTTCGGGGGTTCACCTTGTCATTTCGGGTCAAGCCAGCGTTGTGCGCGGCAAAAAGTCAGTCCTCCGCAGCACAATGGCGGCCGAATATCTGAAGACCCTACCCGCAATTACGCCTTCGGCGTGATGAACTTGCGGATATCGCTGCAGAGGGCTTCGATATTCTCCTCGCCGATGTAGATCATGTGGCCGGAGGGGTAGCCCTTGAACTCGACACGATCCATCGGGAGGCCGGCGTGGTCGCAGGTGTAGAAGATAATACCGGTGTAGGTGGCGTTGTCGTACCAGCCGTTGGCGAAGAAGGTGCGCATGCCGGGCGTGCGGCGCATTGCGTTGTTGAGCTGCTGTGCGGTCGTTCCCATCTCGGCTTCGCGGTTCCACTTTTTGAACATGGAGTAGGAGCTGACATAGGCACGGTCAAGCTTGACATTCAGCATCGGCAGGATGCTGCCGGTGAAGGCGCCGAAGAAATAGCCGCCGTAACGGTCGCTCGAAGCGTCATCCCATTTGCCGTCATTTTCCTCAACAAGCTCCGGCGTGTAGCGCGGGCGGGTGATACGGCCGTCAAACCGGGCCACGCTCTTGCCCTTGGATTTGATGACTTCCTGACGGAAGGTGCGGTCATCGATGCGAAGGTTGCGCTCCTCGAGGTACTCGTGGGAAACGCCCGTGTAATACATCAGCTTCTCGATGATCTCCTCGCGCTCCTTGCCCTTGAGTGCCTCACCCTTGTAAAGGGCCAGCAGGTAATCATGATCGGCGAAGGCTTTCGCTTCCATCGCGAACTTCTCAAGAGACTTGCGGGACGGATGATTGTGATACCAGTTGATCGAGGCCCAGGTCGGGAAGTTGAGGACAGCTGGCTCGACCGGAACTTCGCGGTTGAAGTACTTGCCAACCGAGACCGTGTTGCCGATCAGGACCAGGCCGTCGAAGGTAATGCCGTAGGAACGCTCTTTGCCGCTGGTGGCGGAGATGCCGGCCGCTACTGCGGAGCGGGTGCAGCCGTAGCTCTCACCGACAAGGTATTTCGGGCTGAGCCAGCGATTGTAACGGTGCAGCCACTGCTCGATAAAGTTCAGCAGCGCTTCCGCGTCCTCTTCGATCCCGAAGAAGTTCTTGCCCTCCTCGTCATCAAGGAGCACGCCGTAGCCGGTCGCGACCGGATCAACGATGACGATGTCCGCGATGTCGATGAGGCACTGCGGATTGTCAATGACCTTGTAGGGCGGGAGCGCGGTCGGGCGATCGACCTCATCGTAGACGATACGCTTGGTTCCGAGGAATCCCGCATGAACATAGTACGAAGCCGAGCCGGGACCGCCGTTGAAGCCGAACAGAACCGGGCGAGAGGTCGGATCCTCGACGTCGGAACGGAAGTAAGAGTAAGAGAAGATCGAGGCAATCGGCTTTCCTTCATTATTGTAAAAGACGTTGTCTTCACTAACCGTATGGTACGGAATGGTTTCCCCTCTGAGTGTAATGGTGCCGTCGGATTCAAAGCGCTGCGGCTTGAAGTCGGCCGGCGTAAACTTCTCGGTTTTGTACATAACCAAGGCTCCTTTCTGCTGTCATCGATCGCTAAGATATCCTGCGTTCAGGCAATATCGTTAGCCTTCTGATATTAAAGTAATTTTATTATATCGAACGCCTACAGGTTTGTCACATACTATTTTCAAATAATAGCGTTTGGGCTTTGCGGCAACAAAAAACCACCGACAAGCATCGGTGGTTTCTCTTTATACTTTGATTTCGGGCTCAGTTCTCCTGAGCTTCTTTCCAGTACTTCTCAACGATGGCGAGCATCTCGCTCTTCTTGGCTTCCATGTCCTCGACAAGCTTCAGCTGCGTCCGTGCGCGGACGAGGTTGTGCTCCGGGTAGGCGGTCTTAAAGTACGTATCGCCGTTCAGGTAGTCGCCAAGGAAGCGGATACCGGTTTCGTAGGTAATCACGATCGCGCCAAGCGCAAGACTTCTCGCCTCGGCTTCGCTCAGCTTCTTGCCGACCGTGCGCAGGTAGCCGCGAGCGTAGGCTTCGAACAGGTCAAGCCGCATGAAGACCTTCGAGAGGTCCTTTTCATCTTCCGCTGCGTTGGAGGCGCCGAAACGGATACTGTCGCCGAAATCGTAGGCGGCAGCGCCGGGCATGATCGTGTCGAGGTCGATAATGCAGACCGGCAGGTTCGTCTTTTCATCCATCAGGATGTTGTTGATCTTCGTGTCATTGTGCGTGACGCGAACCGGGATCTCACCGGACTGGAGCTTTTTCACCAGCGACCAGGCCAGCTCTTCCCGCTCAAGCGCGAACGCGATCTCCTTCTCGCAGGTATTTTTGCGGCCGGAGAGATTCTCCTCCACCGCTTTGCGGAAGGTCTCGAAACGGATGCCGGTGTGATGGAAGTTCGGAATGACCTCGCCAAGCTGATCCGCCGGGAAGTCCGCCAGATCGGCCATAAACTGACCGAACGCAACACCGGTCGCTTCGAACATTTCCGGCGAAGTCGCCAGGTCGTAGCAGACCGTGTGATCGATCAGGTTTTCAAAGCGCCAGCAGAGACCTTTATCATCATAGATAAAGTATTTGCCATTCTTGGCCGGGTAGAAACGGATCGTGCCGTGTTCCGGATCCTCCCCGCGGGCTCTTAACTTTTTGCGAATAAAATGGGTAGCCTTTGTCGCGTTGTTTGTCAGCATTTCCGGATCCGGGAAAACGTTGGTATTCATGCGCTGAAGCACATAGTTATGCGTTTCGCCGTTCTCCTCAATCGTGACGCGATAGGTATCATTAATGTGGCCGGAGCCGAAAGGTACGATCGATTTAATTTCTCCGCCTTCGTAGAACTGGCGGACGATGTTAATCTTGTCCATGTCCTCACCTTTGGTTTTTTTATCTATAATGGTCTACTATACCACATTTTATATCGCATGGCAAGTTGACTTCCCCCGAAAAGACTGCCGTTTCCCTGCCCGGGTTGACTTAGTTTTAAAAAGAGGCAGTCTGTTTTCAGATTGCCTCTTTCTCATCATATGAACTTACCCGATAAATTTCAGCGCAGCGAGCGCTGCCACTGCACCGTCCGAAGCAGCGGTCGTCAGCTGTCTGACTTCCTTGGTTCGGCAGTCGCCTGCGGTAAAGACGCCGGGCGTATTCGTCAGGCAGTTCTCGCCGGAGACGATGTAACCCTTCTCATCGACTAAGGCCACGTTCGTGAACGCTTCGTTCGCAGGCATCTGGCCGATCGCAACAAAAAGACCGTCAACCGGGATCTCGCGAACCTCTTTGGTAAACTTGTCCTCGACGCGAACAGCGCTGAGCTTCGGCTCACCGACAAGCTCGGTTACATTCGCATTCAGGACGAACTCCACGTTGCCCTTCGCCTTCAGCTTTTCGACTTCCTTCACGTCCGCACGGAACGAGTCGCGGCGATGGATCAGATACACCTTGTCGCACAGATCCGCCAGATACTGCGCATCCTCGATCGCGGTGTTGCCGCCGCCGGCCACAGCCGTGACCTTACCGCGGTAGAACATGCCGTCGCAGGTCGCACAATAGCTGATGCCGCGTCCGACAAGCTCCTGCTCACGAGCGACACCGAGCGGACGGTTCTTCGCACCCGTTGCAAGGATCACAGCTTTGCCCTCATGGACATCCTGATCCGTTGTCACTTTGAAGCCGTTTTCGTCCTTCTCGATCCGCTTGACGGTCTCGAAGCGAATGTCCGCGCCAAGATCGACCGCCTGCTCATAGAGCTTTGTCGCGTAATCAAAACCGGAAACCTTGTACAGACCCGGATAATTTTCGATCTCGGGCGTGTTGACGATCTGTCCGCCATAGGTAACAGCTTCAAGAACCAGCGCACTTTTTCCGCCGCGCACCGCATAGATCGCAGCCGTGAGGCCGGCCGTACCGGCTCCTACAATAATAATATCTGCCATGGTGCCTCCTGCCTTACGTTCCCTAAGCGATTACTTTACGGAAGCAACCCATGCCTTCAGCGCGGGCATCGGCTTGAAGCCGATCGACTGGGCTGCAACCTCGCCATTCTTGAAGATCAGCAGGGTCGGGATCGAAGCGACACCGTACTCACCGGCCAGCTCCATCTCGTCGTCGACGTTGATCTTGCCGACTTTGATAACGCCTTCCTCGGCTATCTTGTCAACCAGCGGGCTCAGCATCTTGCAGGGGCCGCACCAGCTTGCCCAGAAATCGATCAGGATCGGCTCCTGAGACTTCAGTACTTCATTTTCAAAATTTTCAGATGTGATGACGATCGGTTCCATGGATAAATCCTCCTATTAATCTTCTTTAAAGGCTCTCTGCCTTGTGTTGACCTCTTGCAAGCGCTCAGCTCTTCTCTTCGTTTTGTTCCCGAAGCGTCCCAAGGACAAGATACAGCAGGCGGTAGAGCTCCATCGCATCTTTCGGTTCAAGATGAATGCAGGCGCCCATCTGCATCGGGACATTGACGGCTTTCTCGCGAAGCGCCATGCCCTCATCCGTGATCGTAACCAGAAGATTGCGTTCATCTTCATTGCTGCGGTGACGGCGGATCAGTCCTTTAGACTCGAGCTTCTTCAGGAGCGGTGTCAGCGTGCCCGAGTCAAGGTACAGGCACTCTCCGAGTGCTTTGACCGTTACCTCTTTTCGATCCCAGAGAATCATCATTGCGATGTACTGGGTGTAGGTCAGGTCCACCTCATCCAAAAACGGTTTGTAGCGGCGAACCACTTCCTTTGCGCACGCATACAGCGGAAAACAAAGCTGATTTTCGATTTTCAGACAATCAAACTCATGTCCATCCGGCATGTTCTCACCTCCCTTGCTTACAATTTGATTTTACACAATTTAATTGTATTTGTCAACACAGAGAATCAATTTTCTTTTTCAAAGTTCCGTTTGGTGTCAGCTCACACGACGTCTTTCCACCGCCAAGCGCGTTGCATATCGGAAGGTGGGAAGAAACAAAAAAGGAACAGGTCGATGCCTGTTCCTTTTTACTTGCTTTTTCATTCGTCAGTCGCTTCCGGCTCTTCCGCTTCCTCTTCTTCCTCCGCTTCCGCTGCCTTGACCGTGCGGACGATGAGGATCGCTCCATACACGATCGCCGCCGCCATGAGGATGATCAACAGCAGGTTGGTCAGCGCGAAGCGCTTTCCGCCTCGAACGGCCGCTTCAATGAAGGTTCCGAAATAAACGCACGATGAAAACTCAAAGACCGAGAGAATCATCTGGACGATCGCGGTGACATCCGCCCTCGCCGCTTTCGGGATATCCTGCAGCTCCAGATTCCACGCTTTCGGATAGACCGCCAGCGCCGCAAGGATCACACCAAGGATCCCGCCGAGCACCAGCCGCGAGACTAGCGGTCTGCGGTCGGCATACTGCGCAAAGTTCAGATCCGGCTCGCCCCAGAACGAGAACGCTCGCGGGATCTTGTGATACAGCACGTCCCACTTCACGATGACGTGAACGGCCGCTAGCACCATCACCACGAGGCTCACCGCAAACAAGACTACGGTAACGGTCTGCATGATCTTATACTGTTTGTTTGACATGGCTCTCCTTCACTTCGCACGCGCTTACAGCGTCAGGTTCGGGAACGCGTTCAGATCCAGTCCGCTCTCTTCTCCTTTGTCGTAGGCATAGTAGCCCGCTGAAGCGATCATCGCCGCATTGTCGGTGCAAAGAATGAACTCCGGGCAGCAGAAATCGATCCCGCGTTTCTTACATTCGTTTGCCAGCGTTTCGCGCAGCGGTTTATTCGCAGAAACACCGCCCGCGAGCGCCACGCGCCTCGCGCCGAAATCGCGCGCCGCTTCCATGGTCTTGGTGACGAGCACTTCCACGACCGCAGCCTGGAAGGAGGCCGCGACGTCGTTCTGGTTGACCTCATGCCCCATCATCGCTTCCTGATTCAGGTAATTCAGCACGGCCGATTTCAGACCGCTGAAGCTGAAGTTGTATCCTTCCTCATCAAGGCAGGGACGCGGAAAATGGATCGCCTCAGGATTGCCGCTCTCGGCTGCCTTCTGAATTTTCGGGCCGCCGGGATAGCCGAGCCCGATCGCGCGGGCTACCTTGTCGAACGCTTCGCCGGCCGCATCGTCGCGGGTCTTGCCGAGAATATGATAGTTCTTGTAATCATCGACCATGATCAGGTGCGTATGGCCGCCCGACACGACAAGGCAAAGGAACGGCGGTTCCCAATCCGGGTTCGTGATGTAGTTGGCCGCAATATGCCCCTTCAGATGATGCACTCCAAGAAGCGGTTTGTGCGTCGCATAGGCAAGGCCCTTCGCTTCGGAAAGCCCGACCAAAAGCGCACCGACAAGCCCGGGACCGTAGGTCACCGCGATCGCGTCGATATCGTCAAAGGTCATGTTAGCGGTTTTCAGCGCTTCGAGGATGACTCCGTCCACGGCCTCGATATGCTGTCTGGAGGCAATTTCGGGTACGACGCCTCCATAGATTTTGTGGATCGGCACCTGAGAGGCGATCACATTCGACAAAACCTCCCGTCCGTTTCTGACAACGGCCGCAGCGGTCTCGTCACAGCTGGATTCAATGCCCAGAATCACCGGATATTTCTCCATGGTTTCTCCCTTACTCAAGCCCCGGAATTCACTCATCGGTATAGGTGAATTCACGGATCATGCGATCCTTTCCTACTTTGGTATTTTCAAACACCGCGGCGGCTGTCTCGAGATAGTCGCCGGGATTCGGCATGGCCGGTGAGAAATGCGTCAGCCAAAGCTCCTGAACGCCGGCTTTTTTCGCCATCAGCGCGGCCTCCGAGTAGCTCATGTGCTTGTGTTCCTTGGCTTTCATCTCTTTGTCCGGCTCACCGTACATGCCCTCGCAGATAAACAGGTCGGAGCCTTCCGCGAGGCGCACGATCGAATCGGTCGGGCGGGAATCGGTCGCGTACGTGACCTTGATGCCCTTTCGCTCCTCCGCCAGCACCATGTCCGGGGTGTAGAGCGTTCCGTCCGCTCCGACGGCGTTTTCGCCGCGCTGCAGCACACGCCAGAATTCAAGCGGAATGCCCGCTTCCTTCGCACGCACCGGGTCAAAGCGCGGACGGCGCCTCACCTCGACCGAGTACGAGACGCAGGGCACGCCGTGATTGGCGCGGCAGCACTTCACGACCATGCCGCCCAGCTCCATCTCGGTCTGTTCTTCGATCATCTCCGGCGTCAGCTCCATCGTGCGGACCTCGAACGGAAGCCCGGGCGCGATGATCATCAAGCCCTCCACGACCTTTCGAAGCCCTTTCGGCCCGATCAGCGTCACCGGCTCCGTGCGCTCGCAGTTGCCGATCGTCAACAGCAGTCCGGGCAGGCCGCTGATATGGTCCGCATGGTAGTGGGTAAAGAGGATGTAGTCGATATCCTTGAAGCTCCAGCCCGTGCGGCGCATCGTGATCTGTGTGCCCTCGCCGCAGTCGATCAGGATCGAGTGACCTCCGAACCGAATCAGACAGGAGGTCAGAAAGCGGTTTGGCAGCGGCAGCATGCCGCCGGTTCCCAAAAGACAGACATCAAACATGACAGACCTCCTTTCTGATACGTTTCTGAAATGTGTTTGGTAACAGTTTGCTCGTTCTCAGCCCATCGTGACGGCGCCGATCGCAGCCATCTTGCGGCGCAGCTCATCCGCAGCTTCCTGAACTTCGGAAGCTTCAAGCGTGCGCTCCTTCGAGCTGAAGGTAAAGCGGATCGTAACGCTCTTCTTCATCGTGAGCGCTGCATCCTTGTAAATGCCGATCAGGCTGTAATCCGTCATCAGCGGGCTCGGGTTGTCCTCGATCACCTTGACAAAGGCGCTGTAGGGAACCTCAGAACCGACGATGAACGTAATATCGTTCGTAGAGGACGGGAAGCGGCTCGGCTCATCGAACTTCAGCTCTTCACCCTTCATCGGGTAGATCGCGTCAAGGTTGATCTCCAGCGCGACGGCCGCAGCCTTCTTCTCGATCTGCTGCATGACCGTCGGATGAACGACCGCGATCGTGCCGATGTCCTTGCCGCCTACGCTTACCGCAAACGCATTGTACGGATGCTGCCACTCACGGGCATCCTTGTCCTCGATGCGGCGGTACTCGAAGGAAACGCCGCGCAGCAGACGGCCGATCGACTCGGTGATCTCCTTCGCCTTGGCGACCATCGCACCCTCATCGGACTTGCGGCCGTACAGCACGCAGCCCAGGTGCTTCTCTTCCTTGCCGAGGTTCTTCTCATCGATGCCGGTGATAACGCTGCCGATCTCAAATACGCTGTAGGAAGGCGCGTAGCCGCGGTTCTTCAGGCAGACGCACAGGAGCGAGGGGATCATCTCCGCACGGATCGTATCGATATCGGGCGATACGGAATTCGTCAGATGCAGGTAACCGGTGTTGGAAAGGCCAAGCTCCGCCAGGCGCTTACCATCGTTCCAGACGTAGGTATGAACCTCATGACCGCCGAAGGTGTAAGCCATCAGATCCTTCACGTTGCGGTGCAGCATGTGCTCCGGCGTGAACTTCATCGGATGCAGCGCGACCTTCGCGGTCTTGATCTCAAAGTTGTCGTATCCGTAGATACGGGTGATCTCTTCAATGATGTCCGCCTTGATCGAGACATCCTTCGTGGCACGGTAAGACGGTACCTTGACAATGAACTT
>ONYR01000155.1 GCA_900322165.1 uncultured Eubacteriales bacterium | reverse complement strand
CCGAACGCAGTGGCCGCAACGATCGCCGCGGTCGTGGCCGCCTTTTTCGGAGCCAATCTTCCGATCTGCGCGGTGATCGCCTGTGTTCTTTCTTATGTTCTCAGCTTTTTGATCTAAAAATATATTTCACATTTCGGAGGCAACCAATGAAACTGCTGCATATCGCGGATCTGCATCTGGGCAAAAAGCTTCACGGCTACGATTTGCTCGAGGACCAGAAGGCCGCGCTCTTGGAGATCCTGAAGATCGCAGAAAGGGAAAAACCAAACGTCTGCTTGATCGCGGGCGATGTCTACCAGACATCCACGCCGCAGGGCAACGCGATGGAGCTGATGAGCGATTTCCTCTACCGGCTGAGCGAGCTGGGGATCGAGGTTTTCATGATCAGCGGCAACCATGATTCGAGCCAGCGCATCAGCTATCTTTCACAGCTTTTAAAGCGCGCGAATGTCCATGTCACCGACCGTTTTGAGGGGAGACTGCAGACGGTCATGACGGAAGATGAGTTCGGCCCGGTGGCGATCCACCTGCTTCCTTTTATCAAACCGATCGAAGTGCGCGCGCAGCTTCCGGGCTGCACCGCGTCCACTTACGAAGAGGCTGTACGCGCTGTCATCGAAGCGAGCGAGATCGATCCTGCGATCCGCAACGTCCTCGTGTGCCATCAGTACGTGACGGGCTCGGAAGAGGGCGGTTCGGAGGAGCGCATTGTCGGCGGCTCGGAGGATATCACACTCGCGGCGCTGGAGGCATTTGACTTTGTAGCCATGGGCCATGTCCACAAACCGCAGACCTTCCGCATGGCTGGCGGCGGGCTCGCGAGCTATGCAGGTTCGCTCCTTCCGTATGCGGTTTCGGAGGGCGGCTACGATAAAAGCTGCTCGCTGATCACGCTCGGTGCCAAAGGGGAAGAGCCGAAACTGGACCGGATCTTGTACCCGCTCCTGCGCAAGGTGCGGGGCGTCGAGGAAAGCTTTGAGCGGATCATGGAAATGACCCCGACCGAAGATCTTGTCGCGGTGACGCTGACCGACTCGCGGATCCCGGCCGAGAACTACCAGAGTGCGCTCCGCGCGATCTTTCCGAACCTGCTGAGCGTCGGACTCAAAAATCAGGAGATCTACGAAACCGGACCGGTCGACGTTTCATCGGTCGGAAAAGGCCGCAGCGATCTTGAACTGTTCGAAGAGTTCTACGAATGGAGCAAAAAGGAAAGCCTACCGGAGGATGAGCGGGAAATCATCATCAGACTGTTGAATCAGAGTGAAGGAGGGACGGAGGAATGAAACCGATCAAGCTTGTTATGTCCGCCTTCGGCCCTTATAAAGAGCGGGAAACCGTCGATTTTACCCGGCTCGGCGAGAATGGTGTCTTCCTGATCGCGGGCGACACGGGTGCCGGCAAAACCACGATCTTCGATGCGATCAGCTTCGCCCTGTACGGTGAGGCCTCGGGCGGCAGCGAGCGGCGCATGGCAAAATCGTTCCGCTCGGACTATGCGGCTCCGGAGACCCCGACCGAGGTGGAGCTGACCTTCGAAAACCAGGGGAAAATCTATAAAGTGACGCGCAACCCGGAATACATGCGCGCGTCAAAGCAAAAGAACGGCTCCGAAGTCAAGCAGACCGCCGGAGTCACGTTTGAATGCCCGGAGACGGGCGAGGTCAAAACGCGCATTGAAGAGGTCAACGCGCGGATCATCGAGATCGTGGGACTCACCCGCGACCAATTTGCCCAGACGGTCATGATCGCGCAGGGTGATTTCCTGAAGATCCTGAACGCGAAAAGCGACGCGCGCCAGAAGCTGTTCCAGAAGATGTTCGATACCGGACGGTTTGAAAATCTGCAGTATCGTCTGGCGGATGAAAAGAGGGAGCTCGATGATGAGCTGAAGCTCTCCGAGAATCGGATCGTGTCCGAGATCGCGCGGCTGAAGCTGGAGGAAGCGGTGAAAGCGGAGCTGACAGACCTCCATGCGCAGCTGAAAAATGAAGAAGTACTGACAAAGCTCAAAGAAGCCTCGGAAGCGCTGAAAGCAAAGGGAGCGGAAGCACGGACGGCTTATGAGGCCGTTTCCGCGAAACTCACCGCGTCAAGAAGGCAGGAGGGAGAGGCCAGGAGCCTGAACCAGGATTTTGACAGCCTGGCAGCGTGGGAGCGTGCGGTCACAAAGCTGGAAGCGGAGACCGAAGCCCGCGCAGCTGACCATGAAGCGGCGGAGAAGGCGAAAAAGACCCTTCCGCTGCAGCCTTTGGAAAAGCAGGAAGCGGAGGCGGAGAAAGCCGTCTACGAGAGCGCTCGTCAGTTCAAAGAGGCTCTCGGCAAGCTGGAGAAAGCGGAAGCGAGCCTCCCGGCGCTGCAGGACACGCTGACAAACGCAGAGCGTGAAGAGGAAGCCGCAAAGGAAAAAGAGGTCCGGAAAAACGTTCTGGAATCGCTGCTTACGGACATCGAACAGCTTGAGACCGACCGCGGAAAGCTTAGTAAACTGCTGCCCGCGTCGGTGAGCATGCTCACTGCGCTTGAACGAGCCGAAGCCGATTACGCTTCGAAGCGTGATCAGTTCTTCCGCTCGCAGGCCGGCCTTTTGGCGAAAGACCTGAAGGACGGTGAACCCTGCCCGGTCTGCGGATCCGTTCATCACCCGAACCTTGCCCATCTCTCCGAAGCAACGGTGACAAGGGAAGGGCTCGAAGCGGCTGAAAGGGCGAAAAATGAGGCTGACAAAAAGCTGAAAGACACCCAGACCGAGATCGATATTCGCAAAACACGCATCGAATCCACCGAGAAGAAGCTGGCCCAGTCCGAAGTGAAGGATGCAGCTTCCTTTACGAAACGGGAAGCCGAAACGATGATCCGAACGCTTCAGGCGCAGGTCAGAGCCGCACATGAGGGCAAGGATCGGGCGCAAAAAGCGCTCGAGGGCCGGAAGCTCGACATCGAGGGACTCAAAGCCACCAAGGAAGCCCTGGCCGATCTGGGCAAGCAGCAAAAAGAAACGTACCTAAAAGCGAAAGCCAATTTCCAGAACGCGCTCACCGCGGCCGGATTTGCCTCCACGGAAACCTACAAGGCCGCTCAGCTTTCCGAAAAGGAGATCGACCGACTGGAAAATGCCTACCGCAAGCACCAGGTCGATCTGGCATCGGCCAGAACGCAGCGGGCGACCCTGACAGAGAAGCTGCAGGGCAAGGAGCGTGTGAACCTTCAGGCCATCGCGGAGCGAACCAAAGAATATGAAACCACCGCGCAGCAGCTGCAGCGGCTTGAAACTACCTGTCTCGCGGATGCGCAGACCTGCGAAGAAAGCCGCAAGCGCCTGAAAGCAGACTTTGACAAGAGCGAAAAGCAGCGGACGGAATGGCGCAAGATCAACGATCTTTACAACGTTGCCTCTGGCCGGCTCAGCGGCCAGGCGAAGATCTCGTTCGAGACCTACGTTCAGCGCTACTATTTCCAGGAGGTCGTCGCGGCAGCGAACCAGCGCCTGCGCACGCTCTCCGGCGGCATGTTCGT
>ONYR01000079.1 GCA_900322165.1 uncultured Eubacteriales bacterium | reverse complement strand
ACCTGATTCAGATCAAAGGAGACAACATCTCCCTCATTAATCGTAATATCCGCATCCGCGAGCAATTCAGAAATCGATTTCCCGCCCGCATTTTCAAACGTGAAGGTCTTACCGTCGACCTCGATCGTGATCTGCGTGGGCGTTGCCGTCACCGACTCACTTACCTGCGCCTCAGCCGGCTGTTTCCCGGGTGAAACGATGAGCCAGATTCCCCCTGCACAGGCTACCGCAAGTAAAGCAATCAGAATGCCCTTCCAAAACTCCTGAATTTTCATTGCTCAATCCCTCAGTCTTTGGATCCGTTTGTCGTCTATTATGTTAAATATTATTCTTAATTTTATAAAAAACGTGGATGAATTGCAATATACGAATTTCGCTTTTTGTTGATGTCAATAGGGCCGCTTCAAGGCCGTCTCATCAATGGGTTCCTTCAAACGGCGTTTAAATGTGATAGTGAAACGCCCCGGCAGAGCTTGATGCCAGGGCGTTTTGACCTACGCTTTCCTCTCCCGCGTTTGGGTCCCGAAATCAGATTCCGAGAATTTTCGCGAGTCTCTTAAACCAACGGCCCGGGCGCAGGCCCTTTCCGCAGTGACGGCAGACCACATCTTCCATAAAATTCGGCTGCCCGCAGTTCTTACATGTCCAAGTCATCGCATGAACCTCCCCTTGTTGGAATTTTGATAATCCTAGTTTACCGAAAACCGCACCGCCATGCACTACCCGAAAAGACAAATTTAGCCCGGTGCTTACGTATCGGTGCGTGCCTTGCTCAGTACTTCGGCAGAACCAGCCGCTTTTCCACCACCTCAGCCACAAGCTGGATCGCGCTGTGGAAACCGGTCTTCTGCAGCACATTCTTGATATGATATTTGACGGTGTTGGTTGAAACGTAGAGCGAGGCTGCGATCTCCTCGTAGCGTCTCCCCAAGGCCAGCTCGCGGATCACATCGAGCTCGCGGTCCGTGAATTCGTCACTGCGCGCCAGCCTGATCATGACCGGCGGTGTCTCCTTCGGCCACGGAAACTCCCCCGCCATCACGAGGTCACACGCCTCGACAAGCGAAAGCTGACTCTCCTCCTTGTACCAGAACCCGTCGCATCCGCTCTCTTTGGCTTTGCGGAGGAAAGAGACCTCCGGCATCGACGTCATCATGATCACGCGGATCTTCGGATGCTGCGCCTTGATCTTGGCAGCAGCCACAAGTCCGGATTCATCATCCGCCGTGCAGATGTCCATGAGCACCAGATCGATGTTGTTGCGCATGCACGCGATCACCGCATTGGCTGCGTTTTCAAGCGTTGCGGCCACAAAGTAATTCTCGGCCGCGGAAAGCTGTCTCTCAAACGACTCACGGGACACCCGCGAATCCTCCACGATCAGCACATTGACCATCGCTCACCCCTCCGTGTTTTCCCCTCTCGGTATTTTCAGCTCCAGCACCACGCTGCCGGATACGCGCACGTTCATCTCTCCGCCTTCACTCTCGATCCGCTTCCGAAGTCCGCCAAGGCCTCTTCCTTCCCGCACGGTGCTCTCCACCGGCCTGGTTCCGTTGCTTCCGATCGAGACCTCGTAGAAGCTGCCGCTCTCTTTGATCTCTACCAGAAGCTCGTCCGCGCCGGCGTGCCGAACCGCGTTGGTCAGCGCCTCACGGATACCCGCGTAAAGCAGCAGCAAGGCTTTGCGCTCCCTCGGCTGACGGCCCGAGAAGCGAACCCGGCAGCCGATCATCGCGGCGACCTGCTTCAGCTCCTCCTCCGGATCCGAAACCTTCACGTTTTTGGACACAGCCGCGTTCTCCATGTCCCTTATCAGATTTTCCCACATCGAATAGAGATTGTCCATCTCCATCGGGCTTTCTTTAGTCTCCAGCGCGTTTCGCGTGAGAATCAGCGCCTGGCCGATCTCATCGTGAATGTGCATTTTGGCCTGCAGCGCTTCCTTTTCCAGATTGTTTTGAACGATCTCCTTCATCAGGTCTCTCTGCCGCTCATGGAGACGCTGCGTGCGCGCATTGCTCGCCCGCAGCTCTTTCTGGTAACGATAAAGCTCGGTCACTTCCGCTGCGTCGTACTGATAGACCTCGGTCTGGTGGATCGTCAGACTCCGTCTCGTGAACTGCCACACCCGGCCGTCAACAAGGCAGGCCAGAACGCCCCCTTCCGCGGTATCCGCAAACGGCTGCAGCGCATGCTCTTCCACCTGATTCCAAAACTCCTGCGCGTTCATCACAGTGCTCCCGGTCAGCTGCAGGCTGATCTCATTGATCGCCTGATTCGCAAGGATCGGTCTCCCGTCCATCGCCGCAACAAGGATCCCGTCAGGGCAGCTGTCGATCGCGTGCCGGATCAAGGCGGCGTCTTTATAGTGGTGATATCGTTTGGTTTTCATTTATCCCACCGCCTCTCTCATCGAAAGGATCACTTCGTTTTCATCCCTGCGGCAGAGGATCTCCAGCCCGCTTTGATAACCGGGTTCTTGTGCCCCCGAAAGCTCCGCTCCTGAAACCGCAAGCGTCACCGTGTCTTTCTCTGCGCTCACCTTCAGCGTCTCGGCTTTGAAAAGACTCCGCTCCATCACCGCTTCGATCATGTCAAACACCGCGATCGAAAAACGCGGTGAAAACACATGCTCCGTCTCCCAGTTCAGTGACGTCGCTGTCCCTGACAGGGCGATCGCTCCAAGCAGATCCTTCAGGCTCAGCTTAAGGTCCGCGGGGTCGATCCGCCCGCTCTCCCGCTCGATGAGCCTCAGGTTGCACCGGCGTTTTACATAGGTTCCGAGCACCGCCAGCTTCCTAAGGTCCTCCTTCCCGGTTTCCGGTCGTCCTCTCCGGGCGCAGATCCTCTTGATCATCTGTAGCTGAACCTGTACCTCCCGTGTCAGCACGTCATAGATCTCGTTTTGTGCCTGCAGGGACGCGGCTTCGTTTCTGGTTTTGATCTCCTCGGAGAGCAGCGCGCCTTCCTGCGCGAGCTCTTCCGCACTCTTGCTTAACGCTTCGATGGTATCTCTCAGCTGGGAGACATCCTTCGTCCAGACGACCTTGGCCTCATCGATCGAGAAGCTTCGCAGTTCTTTTCCGGGCACCTCCGCGATTCCCTTCTTCTCCAGCTCTTCGAGGATCAACTCATCGAGCTCTGCTGCGTTCTGCGAAGAGATGACGTCTCCGTTGGTTCCCCGGATCTGCAGTCCTAAAGTACTTTTCTCAAAGATCTCGCGGTAGTCCATGTTGACCGGCACCAGTCCGAGGAATATGTAGATCTCCCAGGTGATCGCCTCGATATAATAGATTTTCGCGTACTGTTCGATGACCTCCGGCGGCGCGATCGGTGCGTCGACCTGAAGCCAGTTGATGATATACGGAAGGTAAAACACCAGCAGCAGGATCATTTCCATGAAAGGCACGATCCGTCTCAGCAGCGGGCGATCGTTCATGATGCCGTTGCGGCGGTAGATCAGGATGACGCGCACGACCGCCATCCCCAGAATGAGCGCGGCCAGCAGATAAAAGCCCACATTCGGATGGTAGGTCAGGTTCGGCTGCGGCTCTTCAGGAATGATGTAGGTGAAAAAATGATGCAGGTTGTCCGTTAACAGAAGCGGCGTTGCCAATACCGAAGGGATGAGCAAAAGGTACCACTTCTTCGAAATGCGATAGCTGTTTTCGCGCCCGATACACAGCGAGGCAAAGACACCAAGCGTCATCAGCGGGAGAAGTGTTGTCGCAACGAGCAGTCCGGTCACCCGCAGCAGATAGATGTTGTTGCTTAGATACGTATCCTGAACGAACTGGATCGCAAGGCCGATGAACTTGCAGACATCCTCAGCGATCAGGAAAGCCCGCATGCTGCGCTGGGTGACGCGGCGGCAGATGGAATAAGCCCAGAGTCCCAGCAAAAGCACATAGCAGCCAAACAGGATGTAGGTTCTCAAAGGATCCGCCGGCATGTGTTTCAAGCTGATCTGGCGATAGAGCAAGACAAAAAACAGAAGCAGAAACGCTTCCAGATGATACGTCAGCATTCGTTTGCGTGCGTCCATTCTCTCTCCTCCTTTCTGCCGGTTTTTCTTTATTATAGCAAGACTCTTTGCGCCGCGCCCTACCTGAACAGACAAAAGAAGGGACTGTGAAACACCGATTTCACAAGCCCCTTTTGCTTTTTCAGTTCTGATTTTCCAAATTAGCCGAAAGCAAGGAGTCTTTCACCAGGCCGTAGGACTTTAGCGCTTTAGGCAATTTATCCAGTCCTACAGATAAATACTGAGTAACACTCACTGTAGGACTGCAGCAATCATTATTTTCCCCTCCGTCCTAGAGGGATCATTTTGTTGCGCGCTGACATAGGACTGAGTAACCTCAAAGGCAAGCCGTAGTCCTAACGCCAATCATTTTCAGTCCAATCAAGTAGGACTAACTAAAACAAAAGCAGCTCTACGGTCCTAAACTCTGCCGCCACATGAAAGCCCCACGCTGTCCTGACGAAGCATGAGGAGCAAGGAAGGACAGCGTGGGGCTTTTGT
>ONYR01000320.1 GCA_900322165.1 uncultured Eubacteriales bacterium | reverse complement strand
TTTTCCATTGTCAAGCCACCTCAATTTTGATAATATGATAACAAAAGTATTCCTTGTATCCCTTTCAAAGGAGGTTCTTATGTCTTACGAAAAACTCTTTGCTCCCGGCAAGATCGCCGGTCTTGAGCTCAAAAACCGCATCGTCATGCCGGCTATGGGATGCTCTTTGGCTGAGGTTACCGGCGAGGCCGGCCCGCGTATGATCAAGTATTATGCCGATCGTGCCAAGGGCGGTGCCGGGCTGATCATTACCGAAATCACCCGTATCGATGACGAGACCGGTGTCGGAACCCCGAATCAGCTTTCCGTCACCAATACCCATGTTATCGGGCAGCTTTCCCGACTGGTCGAGACAGTCCACGCGTATGATACCAAGCTTTTTGTACAGCTCCATCATCCGGGCAACCAGACACCGAGCCGCTTGATTGGTGGCAAGCAGCCGGTTTCCGCCTCTGACGTAACCTGCAGAGTAATCGGCGAGCAGCCCAGAGCGCTGACGACCGAAGAGGTCGAAGGCCTTGTCAAAAAGTTTGTCTTCGGCGCGGTGATCGCACAAAAAGCCGGTGTTGACGGTGTTGAGATCCATGGAGCGCACGGGTACCTCGTAAGCCAGTTCCTCTCCCCTCACACCAACAAGCGCACCGACAAATACGGCGGCAGCTTTGAAGGCAGAATGCGCTTCGCGACCGAGATCATCATGGGCATTCGCGCTTATTGCGGCCCCAAGTTCCCGATCGGTATCCGTATCAACGGCAATGACTATCTCGACGATGGCATCACTGAAGAAGACGCGATCGCACAGGCAAAGTATTTCGAAAAGCTCGGTGTTTGCTACATTAACGTCAGCTGCGGCACCTACGATTCCGGTGCGACCATCATTGAGCCGAATTACTTCGCGGAAGGCTGGAAGAAGCATCTGGCCGCGAACATCCGCAAGGAAGTCTCCATCCCCGTTATCGCGGTCTGCAACATCAAACATCCTCAGTTTGCTGAAGCGCTGCTTGAGGAGGGATTTGCGGATTACGTCGGTATCGCCCGCGGACATCTTGCCGATGCGGATTGGGGCGCAAAGGCCAAAGCCGGCAAGGAAGATCAGATCCGCAAGTGCCTTGGCTGTATGGAATGCTTCCGCATCCTGAACGATGGACTTCCGCTTGGCTGCACCCTGAACCCGGTTCTTGGACGCGAGTTTGAGTGGGGTGAGGAAAAGCTAGTCAAAAACGGCGATGGCCGCACGGTTGCCGTTGTCGGCGGTGGTCCTGCCGGCTGCGAGGCAGCGCTTGTCCTTAAAAAGCGCGGCTTCCGCGTTGTCCTCTTTGAAGCCAAGGAGCGCATTGGCGGCACGGTGGCACTCGCTGCGATTCCGCCTTGCAAAGGTATGCTGAACGAATTCATTGATACCCTCGAAGCCCAGCTGAAGGCAGAGGGTGTTGAGATCTGCACCAATACCGAAGCTACGGTCGAGACCGTGAAAGCGATCGGCGCAGAAGCCGTCTTCCTTGCCGCAGGCGGCAAGCCGATCCTTCCCAACATTCCCGGCATCGAGCGTGCTATTACCGCAGAGGATGTCCTTGCCGGCAAGGCTGAAGTCATCGGCGAAAAAGTCGCGGTGATCGGCGGTGGCGTGACCGGTCTGGAGACTGCAGAGACACTGGGCGCCTCTCATCAGGTCACGGTCGTTGAAATGCTCGACAAGGTCGGTGGTAATCTGTACCCCAGCATTGTGATGCACCTTGCCCAGGAAATCATGAAGGCCGGCGGTGCGATCGCCAAGGGCAAACAGCTCATCGCTGTCGGTGAAAACACCATCACCGTCAAGGATACCAAGACCGGTGAAGAAACTACGCTTCCGGCTGAAACCGTCGTTCTGGCGATGGGTGTCCGTTCTAATCGCCCCGGCATCGAAGCCTTCCGCGAAGCCTACGGAGACAACGTGATCCTTCTCGGTGACACTCTAAAACCCGGGCAGATCTACGATGCTCTGCACTCCGGCTATGACCGCGCGTTCGTGTATGGGAAGTAATACAAGATACCTTGTAAGGAGGCGTGCCAAGCCACGCCTCCTTTTTTGTGTAGAATTTCGCGTCTTTCATATCACATATCTCAAAGCCGATCCTTTGATCCGTATGAAAAGGTCGTCCAGGGCCCAATACCGGGTAATCGGAGCCGCCATCCGCCCACCTAGTCACAAAACCAGCCACAAAAAACCACAAAAAACAGCCACAGAACATTTCGCCGTTCCGTGGCTGGTTTGTTTTATGTTGTTTTTTTTCAGCTGTTTCGCTTTGCGTCTTTGTCTTACCGCAGGAATCCGTTGATGATCTGTTCTTCGGCTTCGGCCTCGGTCAGTCCCAGGGTCATAAGCTTGGTGATCTGGTCTCCGGCGATCTTGCCGATAGCGGCTTCGTGGACGAGCGCTGCATCGAGGTCATTGGCTTCGAGGCCCGGCACTGCGAGGATCCGTCCGTTGTCCATGATGATGGAATCACATTCGGTGTGACCGTAGCAGGGCGCGTTGCCTGCGATCTTGGCATCGAACTTCTGGTAGGAATCGTCCCTCGCAACCGAGCGGGAAACGACGTCCGCGCTAGAGTCCTTGCCGTCAAGGGAAACATCGTAGATACTGATGGCTTTCTGGTCACCGTGGGTCATCAGACGCTCACGCACCACCAGCTTGGCGCCTTCCGCCAGCTTGCAGACGGAGGTGCGGGTCGTATCGTCAACGCCCTTGATCTGGACCATCTCCATCTCCACGTTGCTGCCCTCTTCCTGGTACACTTCGGTTACCGGGTTGAGGATCCTTTTTCCGGCTCCGTCACCGGATCCGTAATGCTTTTCCACATATTTGATTTTCGCGTTTTTGCCAACGAAAAAGCGATGGATACCATCGTGCTGCGAATCCTGCACGCCGCAGTTGTCGATTCCGCAGCCGGCTACGATGACAACATCCGCGTCATCACCGATGTAGAAATCGTTGTAGACCACTTCCTTAAGGCCGCTCTCTGTCATGACGACAGGAATATGGACACTCTCGTTTTTGGTTCCGGGCTTGATGCGGATGTCAAGACCGCTGACATCGGTCTTAGGCGTGATCTCAATATTGGCGGAGGAAGCTCTGCCAACGGACTTACCGTTGGAACGAATATTATAAGCACCTTCCGGGACCGAGTGGAGGTCTGCCACCTCCCGGATCAGTCTCTTCTGGATTTCATCTAACTGTACCATGAATAACGACTCCTTTACTTGCTTTTCCGCGATGCGCGTATCAATTCCGGGCCATGACATAGCAGCCGGGGGCAGCCATCGGAGTTCCGGTGAGCTCCGGCAGGATCTCTTCCCGAGATCCCTGACGGGCTACTTCTCCGTCTCTCAGAACAATGATCTCATCTGCGATATTGAGGATCCTTTCCTGATGGGAAATGATAAGGATGGAACTGTTTTCGATCTTTTCTCTCAGATTCGTGAAGACCTCGATCAGATTCTGGAAGCTCCAGAGGTCGATGCCCGCTTCCGGCTCGTCAAAGACGGAAAGTGAGGATTTCCGAGCCAGGACAGTTGCGATCTCGATACGCTTCAGCTCGCCTCCGGAAAGGCTCGCATTGACTTCACGCTCAATATAGTCCTTTGCGCAAAGACCGACAGCCGCAAGATAGGTGCAGGCTTTGGCGATCGATACCGGTTTCCCGACAGCGATACGGATCAGGTCAATGACCCGGATTCCTTTAAAACGGACCGGCTGCTGGAACGCAAAGCCGATTCCCTTTTTCGCTCTCTCGGTAATTCCAAGGTCCGTAATGTCCTCCCCGTTGAACCAGATGCTTCCTGACGTAGGCTTCTCGATGCCTGCGATGACTTTCGCCAAGGTGGACTTTCCGCCGCCGTTCGGTCCGGTCACAACGATCAGTTTATTATCCGGGATCGTCAGATTAATGTTATGGAGTATTTCTTTTCCGTCACCTTCATCGGCCACTTCAAAGGAAATATTCTTTAATTCCAGCATGTTACGTGCTCCTTTATTCTTATCTCTTTGGTAAGAGTCCATTTACTCAGTATCCATCATTATAACATACGGCTGTGTGAAATAATAGGAGTATTTTCCGTAAAAAATGCTCTTCTGAAGCTTCACAACAGCCATAATTAGCGGATCATACCGCAAAAAATGGCCGGGAAAATGGTTACCCATCTTCCCGGCCCGGTTCCTTTGTCTCTTTATTCCTTAGTCTCTAACCTTGCGGAAACGGAAGACCACAAGCACGGCAATGCACAGCAGGGCGACTGACAGCACGATCGTCAGTTCCTTCACGCCGAAGAACTCGCCGGTCTTCGGATCGTCCGTCTTCTCCTCTGTTTTCTTCGAAGACTCTTCCGAAGATTCCGTGGAAGATTCCTCAGAGGACTCGGTGGAGGATTCCTCCGACGATTCGGTCGAGGACTCGGTGGAAGACTCGGTAGACGATTCCGTTGAAGATTCGGTGGAGGACTCTTCGGACGATTCGTCAGATGATTCGTCAGACGATTCCTCATTCGGCGTATGGGTGTTGGTAATCGTGAAACCATCTGCGGCCGAACCGCTGACAGTGACGGTATAGCCGTCTGCTTCGAGTTCTTCGATCGTATATTCGATCTCTTCGCCGTTCGCGAACTTCGGAAGGCCGGTAAAGCTGCCGCTCCACTCTCCCGCTTCGTCAAGGGTCAGCGGTTCAATGTCTGCCACCTCACCGTTGACAAGAAGATTGATTTCGATCGAGTCCGGGCGGATCCCGTCTTTATCATTTTCGTCATTCCAGACTTTGGTGACGGTAATGCTGATGGTTTCCGGCGCATGGGTATTCGTAATCGTGAAACCGTCTGCTGCCGAACCGGTAATGGCCGGTCGGTAACCGGTAACCTCATCCTCTTCGACCGTATATTCGATCTCTTTGCCGTCTGCGTACTTCGGAAGGCCGGTAAAGCTGCCGCTCCACTCTCCCGCTTCGTCAAGGGTCAGCGGATCAACATCCGCCCGCTCACCGTTTGCGAGAAGATTGACGGTGACAGAGTCCGGGCGGATCCCATCCTGATCATCGGTGTCATTCCATACCTTGGTCACCGCGATGTTCACCGTCTCGAGCTTGTTCGTGATCGAGCAGGCGTTCTCTTCCGGGGTGCTCCTGGTGTAGGTACCGCGTGCCCAGAAGGACCAGGACGAATGATCATCAAACGTGATGTCACCCGGATTTCCCGCTGTCATCGTGAACTGTCCCTCGGAATGGTAACCAAAACCGGTCAGGTAGGTGGTGCCTTCCCAATCCTGATGCGGGAACTGCGGATGCTCACGAACGAGCGCCAGCAGGATCTTCTGCTCGATCGGGCTGATCACTTCCGGAGTCCAGATATACAGCTGGTTACCTTTTTTGGCTGCGATAAATGACTTCGGATAGGATTCGGTATAGATCGGGAACGTTTTGGTGCTGTTCGGCTGGATCCAGACCCAGTCGTTCTCGTCTTCATTCAGGGTCTTCATCTGGACCGCGGGATCCTTGTGCTCGGTTTCCGTATAGCCGCTGACCGGCTCTTCCACGACCGCAAAATGGTAGACCTGATACTTTCCCGCCTCGTCAAGATAGAAGGCCGGATTGTTATCGTCATCGTTGTTAAAGACGAAATCATACTTCCAGCCGTCTTCTGCGGTGACCGTGGCAGTCTCGTACAAATCCGCATCGGTATAGCCCTCACCCTTATAGCGGTAAAGCTTCACCGTGATCGACTCCGGTCTGCGCCCTAATTCATTGTCATTGTCATCCCATACTTTGGTAAACGGAATGACAATAGTCGAGGGTTCATAGGGACTGACACCCTCCTGCGCTGCTGATGCCGTTGAAGCATGCAGGCCGCCCGCCACTGACAGTGCGATCAAAATGGCTGCCAACACGGAAAGCATTTTGCTCAAACGTTTGTACATAACCATTCCTCCTTCGAATATATAGAATTATTGCTTACAGCAAACAGTTCCCTTATCATAATTCATATTATGCTCAGTTCATTGAACTATTTCAATCATTATTTATATTATGCTAAATTTATTTTTTATCATTTTTCACTTTCCGTATAGCGGTGTCTATACTTTGCAAAAAAGGCCATCCCTGATGCAAGGGATGACCTTTTTTCACTTTCTTATTTTACTTTACTTCATTCAGCCACTCAAGGACTGTCTCTTCCGAAGGACCGGCTCCGAAACGCTTACCGTCAAGCCACTCGCCGCTTCCGGCATTTTCAGCCAGATTCTGATCGCTTCGGCCTACACCGCTGCTGCTTGAGGTGCAGAACGGAATCAGGGTGATTCCGGTAAAGTCGTAGCTCTCGACAAAGGTATCGAGGATGCGCGGCTCCTCGCCCCACCAGATCGGATAACCGATAAAGATCGTTTTGTAGCCCTCCAGCGAGATCGTTTCGCTTCCGATCTCCGGACGAACCGTAGGATCATTTTGTTCAAGCGACGTGCGGCTGGAGCTGTTGTGCCAGTCGAGGTCCTCCTCCGTGTATTCGACCGCCGCCTTGATCTCATAGAGATCCGCATCCATCAGTTTTGCGATCTTTTCCGCGACATCCTTCGTTGTTCCGGTCGCAGAGAAGAACACGACCAACACCTCTTTCTGAGGCGCTGCACTCTCCTGCGCCGTTTCCGACGTCTCCGCGGACGCCTCTGCGGAAGCCTCCGACTCCTGCGCGCTCTCTTTCTGCGAAGTTTCCGTTGTGTTTGAGGTTTCTGCCTCGGTTTCCGTCAGCTCAGATGTCTGCTCTGTGGAAGTTTCGGTTTGAGAACCGCTCTCGGTGACGGAGTTGGAACTGTCCTCGGTATTTGCGCTGCCGCAGGCGGTCAGCCCGAGAAGCAGTGTCACCACTACAATCATTGAAAGAATCTTTTTCATTTTGCCTCTTTTGCCTCTGTATTATTTCGTTTTGTTCCGTGTATCAGTCTTTCCAGACTTCCTTGGCTAGGCGGAAAACCGCCCACCCTTTCGGCCAGCCGACGTACATCGTCGCGTGGGTAATGATCGCGGCGATCTCTTCCTTTGTCACGCCGTGTGCTTTCGCGTTCTGCAGGTGATAGGTCAGTGAGGAATCCGTGATGCCCGAAGCCATCAGGGATACGACCGTTACGATGCATTTGGTTTTGACATTGATCGCTTCTTCATTCCACACTTCACCGAAAAGCACATCGTCATTCAGGTGTGCAAACATCGGCGCAAATTCTCCGAGCTGATCTCTTCCGGCTGTCTGGACGATTTTCTCACTCATCTTACTTCTCCTCCTTGATCTTCTGGTCACCGGTGGACCAAACATGCTTTTCCTTGGACGCGGCGGGCTTGTTCTGGGCCATGACACCGGCCAGCGCGTGCGGGATGTAGGGCGCCTCGAGATAAGCGATCTCCTCATCGCTGAGCGCAAGATCCACCGCTTTCACCGCACCCTCGATATGATGCATCTTCGTTGCCCCAACGACCGGAGCCGTCACCTTCGTCAGCAGCCAGGCGAGCGAGACTTCGGTCATGGTGACACCGTGCTTTTCTGCAATCTCCGCGACGCGAGCGATGATGACGTTATCCTGATCCGCCGTTGCGTCATATTTAAAGTGCGCGTAGCTGTCTTCCGTGGCCCGCTTGGTTCCAAGGTCTCCTGGCTTTCTCGAAAGACGTCCGCTTGCGAGCGCACTGTAGGGAGTGAGCGCAATGTTTTCCTCGTTGCAGTACGGCACCATCTCACGTTCCTCTTCACGGAAGATCAGGTTGTAATGGCCCTGGATCGAAACGAATTTCGCAAAGCCTTCCATCTCAGCGAGCGCGTTGGCCTTCGCGATCTGCCAGGCAAAGCAGTTCGAGATCCCGATGTAGCGCGCCTTGCCCGCCTTCACGATGCGGTTGAGCCCATCCATGATCTCGTAGAGCGGCGTGTTCCAGTCCCACATATGGTAAATGTACAGGTCAACATAATCCATGCCAAGGTTGCCAAGGCTGGTGTTGATCATGTTTTCGATGTGCTGTTGTCCGCTGATGCCCTTCTCGATCTCTTCGGGTGTTCTCGGGAGGAACTTTGTTGCAACGACGACCTCATCGCGCTTAGCGAAATCCTTAAGCGCACGGCCGACATACTGCTCGCTCGTTCCGCTCTGGTAAGCAATCGCTGTGTCGTAAAAATTCACGCCAAGCTCGAGCCCTCGTTTGATGATCTCTCTGGAATGCGCTTCATCGAGCGTCCAGCTGTGCTGTCCTCTTCCCGAATCGCCAAACCCCATGCATCCCATGCAGATGCGGGAGACGTTCAGATCCGAATTGCCAAGTTTCGTGTACTTCATGATGTCTCCTTTGCTTCCCGTTTATATTCTTCGCCAAGCAGCCTCATCAGGCAGCGGTAAGTCAGTTCATAGATCGTCTGGTAACGGTAGTCCACCCCGGCTTCACTCATCGCGTTGCGCTGTTTTTCCGTCACGGAGGTGTAGGGATAGATGCCGAACATGAACGGGAAAAAGGCATAGATAAAGGTTTGCTTTTCCTCTTCGCTCATGCCGGGGCAGAACTTATCCAGGATCGCGTGAATATTCCGCATCGATTTTCCGTAAGCGTTCTTGAAGCTTGCCAGGCGCTCCTCGCGGCTGCTCTCTTCCATGTCATAGTTGTTCATGGCAAGCAGTTTCAGCAGCTGTGCCCGCTTCTCGAGAGACTGCGCGATCTTCTCAGCGATCTCCTTTTTGCTCAGCTGTTCGTTCTCTGCGAGGATCGTCTCAAGATCTTCATTCCACCGCTCATACTCGAGCTCATACAGGGCCAGGAAGATCTCTTCCTTTGTCTGAAAATAGTTGTAGATCGTCGGGCGCGAGAACGATGTTTCGTTTCCGATATCCTTCAGCGTGATCTCTTTAAAGCTCTTGGTCTGGTAAAGCTTTTCGCAGGCACGGATGATTTCATCCTTGCGTGCCGCTGTCCTTTCCGGTGATCCTTTTGGCATGACATAACCTCCCGGGAGTTATTCTGACATCGTGTCAATTAATATTATAGCAGATTCTGACACAGTGTCAATATCATTCTTTTTGTTTAGCATCAAAAACAAAGGGGCTGTAATTAGAACGGTGTTTGTACAAGCCCCAAATCCTGTTGATGTGAGGGGGCTGAGATGATTCGCGGATCTTCGTGACCTCGCGCTGAAAGGCGGCGAGGTTGATGATCTCCTTTGTCTGCTCCGTATAGTAGGAAACATCGTTCACGCCAAGCGCAAAAAAGACCTGACTGCCGTTTTCTTTTACCCATCCGTATGGTAGAATACGATAATATGACATAGATAGGCATTTTGCCAAAAGAAATAAAAAACAAGAAGGCACGAAGTACCAATGAACCTGAATGAACTGAAGGTGGGCGAGTCCGCCCGCATTACCAGCGTTAACGGCGAAGGCGCGCTCCGCCAGCATTTCCTCGACATGGGTCTGATTCCCGGCGTCGATGTCACCCTTGTCAAGCTCGCTCCGCTCGGCGACCCGATGGAGGTCCGTCTTCGCGGCTATGAACTGACGCTGCGCGTGGACGACGCAAAGAACGTCGGAGTTGAACCGCTTGATGCGGTGATATCGGAGCCTGAATCCGAGCCGCAGCACCATCATGTGGCGCACCCCGGTCTTGGTGAGGAAGGCAAATTTCACCCGAAAGGCAGCGGTGATCCTCTTCCGGAGGGCACGAAGCTGACCTTCGCCCTTGTCGGCAACCAGAACAGCGGTAAAACGACCCTGTTCAATCAGCTGACCGGCGCCAACCAGCACGTCGGAAATTTCCCCGGCGTCACGGTCGACCGCAAGGACGGTGTCATCCGCGGTCACGAAAACACGCTGATTACGGACCTTCCCGGCATCTACTCGATGTCGCCCTACTCCAGCGAGGAGCTTGTCTCCCGCGATTTTGTGCTGAAGGAAAAGCCGAAAGCGATCATCAACATCGTTGACGCGACCAATATCGAGCGCAATCTGTATCTCACGATGCAGCTTCTCGAGATGAACGTTCCGATGGTCGTGGCGCTCAACATGATGGATGAGCTGACCGGTAACGGCGGCAGCGTCGATGTCAACGCGATGGAAGCGATGCTCGGCGTTCCGGTCGTTCCGATCTCGGCCGCGAAGAATCAGGGCGTGGACGAGCTGGTCCGCCACGCGATCCACATTGCGAAATATCAGGAACGTCCGCTCCGGCAGGATTTCTGCAGCGCGGAGGATCATGGCGGTGCGGTCCACCGTGCGCTTCACGCTGTCAGCCACCTCATCGAGGACCATGCCGACCGCGCCTCTCTCCCCCGCCGCTTCGCGTCGAGCAAGCTGATCGAAGGCGACGAGGCCATTATGAAGGACCTGGCTCTTGATACCAACGAGAAAGAGACCCTTGAACATATCGTGCTCCAGATGGAAAAGGAGCGCGGTATGGACCGCAGCGCCGCAATGGCGGATATGCGCTTTGAGTACATCAGCAAGGTGGCGGCCGCCTGCGTGCATCATCCTCGCGAAAGCAAGGAGCATCTTCGCAGC
>ONYR01000157.1 GCA_900322165.1 uncultured Eubacteriales bacterium | reverse complement strand
TCCTTCAAAAATACCGAAAAGGGGAATCAAAAAGCATGAAAAATGAAAGTAAAAAGTGAAAAAGAGCATAAAAAACCTCCGGTGTTTGGCCGGAGGTTTTTGAAAAGGCAATTCAATAATATGGGGAAAAACGAATTATTCGCCAAGAGCCGCCTTGCGAGCTTCCTTGCAAAGGCCGGTGATCTTTTCCCAGTTGTGAGCGGCGATGTCCGCTTTCGGGCAAACCCAGCTGCCGCCGACTGCGTGGATGAACGGAGCAGCCCAGAACTCAGCGATGTTCGCGCTGTTTACGCCGCCGGTGGGGATGAACTTCAGGCCGACAAACGGGCCGGAGAGCGCCTTCAGTGCGTTCAGACCGCCGTAAACGTTGGCCGGGAAGAACTTCAGGACCTTCAGGTCATGCTTCAGCGCCATCGTGATCTCGGTGGGGGTAACGCATCCCGGGGTGACAGGGATGTTGTTTTCGCAGCACCATGCGACAACTTCTTCGTTGTAGCCGGGGGAAACGATGAACTTTGCACCCTTGGCAACGGCGAGCTTGCACTGCTCAAGCGTGATAACGGTGCCGGCACCGACAAGCATCTCGGGAACTTCCTTGGCAACAGCTTCGATGGAATCGGCAGCAGCTGCGGTACGGAAGGTGATCTCCATTACATCAACGCCGCCGGCAACCATAGCACGGGCAGCGGGAACCGCGTCTTCAACCTTGTCGAGAACGACAACCGGAACAACGACGGAATTTCTAAGTCTTTCAAGTACAGTCATGATAGCATCTCCTTTGACTATTTTTATTAAATTGAAACGCGCCTTAAGCGGAGCTTACTGAAGTTCAGTGGCAACCAGATTGTCCATATCGTCGAAGGCCTGATTCTCACCGCCCATCGCCCAGATGAAGGTGTAGGCAGCGGTGCCGCATCCGCAGTGGATCGACCAGGACGGAGAGATTACGGCATCATAGTTCTTCATGACAAGATTGCGGGTCTGGTCCGGTCTGCCCATAAAGTGCATGACGATGTTGTCCTCGGGCAGGTTGAAGTAGGTGTAGACTTCCATGCGGCGCTCATGCGTGTGGCAGGGCATGGAGTTCCAGACGTTGCCCGGGGCAAGCTGCGTGAGACCCATGGAAAGCTGGCAGGTCTCCAGGACATCGGGATGGATGAACTGGTTGATGACGCGCTTGTTCGAGGTCTCCTGGCTTCCGAGCGGACGCTTGTTGGCATCAGCGAAGGACAGGAAGGTCGTCTTGCAGACCTTGTGAGCCGGCGTAGAAGCCAGATAATAGCGGGCCGGGTCATCGGGATCGCAGCTGCCGAAGAGAACGGTTTTGGTCTCTTTGGCGATGTAGAGGCAATCCTCGTAGCCAAGATCGTAGCGGACACCGTCGACTTCGATAAAGCCCTTTCCGCCGAGGTTGAAGACACCGGCTTCGCGGCGCTCAAGGAAGTAATTCGTTCCGAAATTATGCCATACATCGATGCCCTTGTCAATCGATACGACCTCGTTGACAGGAAGGATACCCATGATGACCATGCGGTCGACGTGAGAATAGGTAGCCTGTACGGTGTCGGGCTTGTAAAGATCGGTGATCAGAAATTCGCGGCGAAGTTCCTCGGTGGTGTAGCGAGCGACGTCGCGCGGATGAGCAGAGTAGCGGATATCCATAATCGTTTACCTCGTAGTTTGAAACACGCTGCACCAAAACCGGTTTTCGATGCAGCGTGTCATGGATTGATTATTCGATGACGTTCTCGGTCTCACCGTCGAAGAAGTAAACATTCTCGTACGGGATGGAGAAGGTGATTTCGGTATCGATCTCGGGCGTGTCATGCGGATCGACCTTGAGGATGGCCTTTTCGCCGTTGATATCGATGTAGACGTTGGTGTTGTCGCCAAGCATTTCGGTCAGCTCTACCATGGCGTTAAGCTGATAAGCGTTGTCGTGCTTGCCGAGAACGATTCCTTCGGGACGGAAGCCGAAGACAAGCTCCTTGCCCTCGTAATCCTTCGCCTTGTCGCCGAGCTTCTTGGAAGTGTCAAGCGAGAACGGTCCGATGTGGATGTGACCATCGGTTACGGTCTCTCTCAGGAAGTTCATCGGAGGCTCGCCGATGAAACCGCCGACGAAGACATTGACCGGCTTGAAGTACAGCTCATACGGAGTACCGATCTGCTGAACATAACCGTCCTTCATAACGACGATGCGGTCCGCCATAGTCATAGCTTCGGTCTGATCGTGGGTAACGTAGATGGTGGTAGCGCCGGTTTCGCGGTGGATCTGGGTGATCTCGGAGCGCATGGTAACACGCTGCTTCGCATCAAGGTTGGAGAGCGGCTCATCCATCAGGAAGATACCGACCTTGCGGATAATGGCACGGCCGACGGCGACACGCTGTCTCTGACCGCCGGAAAGCGCACGCGGCAGACGGTCGAGGTAATCGGTCAGACCGAGGATCTTCGCGGTCTTGTTGACGCGCTCTTCGATGACGTCTTCGTCAACGCCCTGAAGGGTCAGGCCGAAAGCGAGGTTGTCATAGACGGTCATCTGCGGATACAGTGCGTAGCTCTGGAAGACCATTGCGATCTCGCGCTCACGCGGACCCTTTTCGTTGGCGCGCTTCCCGTTGATGAGGAAATCACCGCTGGAGATGTCTTCCAGACCGGCAATCATGCGCAGGGTCGTCGATTTTCCGCAGCCGGAAGGGCCGACAAAAACGATGAACTCACCCTTTTCGATCTCAAGGTTGAAATCGTGTACGGCATGATAGCCGTTCGGGTAGATCTTGTTGATGTTCTTCAGGGTTAAGTATGCCATGGTAGTGCCCCCTTATCATAGAATGGAAAGCCTGAAGGCTCAGCCTTGCGACTTTACTGGAATAAGGAACCCAGTGTTTCCAAAGATCACGAAACCTTATTCCCAGTATAAAGGATAGCTTTTTAAATTGCTATCTCTAAAATATGTTTGTTTATACACAAAACGGACAATACCGACAAGCTGCCGAGAAAAGAGACCGTTTCATATATACTTTTGAGCAAAAACATCCAACGGAAGCGCCGCGCTGCCTGGGAGAACCCGTGATGCGCCGATTCTGTATATGGATAATACGGATATCCATATGGACAAATCGATACAAACATGCTATAATCACGTTTACCGAAGGAGGCGCTAACATGAATGAGATTGTTTATGCAGGAAAGCACTCGGTTACCTATACTGTTTCCAGACATGAGCACAACAGCTGGGAGCTCATCTACTGCACAAGCGGCAGGGGCGAGTTCATCATAAATCATGAGCGGATTCCCTACGAAAAAGGTGATGTTGTAGTGATTCCGCCAAAGCTTCCTCATACCAATTACGGGGAAGAGGGTTTCACAAACATTCACCTCAACATGACGGATACGACACTGCCTTTTAAGAAGCCTGTCGTCATCAAAGACGACGCGAACGGGTTCATCTACAACGCGTTTAACGCCGCTTTCTTCCATTTCTACGGCGATCCCTCTGTCAAGCAGATCCTCTTGAGCGCGTACGGCGATCTGATCGTCAGCTATCTTGTGGCTTACCGCAAGGGCCCCACGCGCAGCAGGGTCGTCGAAGAGATCGAAAACAACATCATTCAGAATTATCCGGACGGGCGGTATGAACTCGATGAGTATCTGCGCAGCTTCCCCTTCAGCTACGATTATCTTCGCAAGCTGTTTAAGAAGGAGCTGGGCGTGACGCCGCATCAGTATCTGAGCGATAAACGGCTTCAGGCAGCCGCCGATCGGCTCTCCTCCCCGTACAGCGACGGTCTCAACATTGCGGAGATCGCGCACATGTGCGGATTCCGCGAGCCCCTGTATTTCTCCCGCATGTTTAAGAAAAAGTACGGGGTTTCCCCCAGCTACTACATGGAGAAAAAGAGTCAGGAGGTCGTCGTCGAAGACGCAGACAGCGTCAAGATCATGCTGAGCGAAGAGGAGCCGGGCGAGATGGAGAACGCTGAGGCTTAAGCGTTCTCGGAAAGCCGGACGACTTCGGTGTAGGCAAGCAGGAACGGTGCAACGCCCTTGGCATCGTTTTCGACGATCGGCTCAGAGATGTAATACTCATACGAGCCGTCGCGGCGGCGGTTGTTTTCCGGGCCAAGACCGGCCACGAGGCAGATCCCGCCGAGGTTGAGCTTGGTTTCACCGTTTTCATCCTCTGTAAAGGACAAATATTTTTCAACAATGCCGTTGAAGGTCTTCTGACCTTTGACGGCATATTCTTTTGGCAGAAATCCAAGACGCGCACCCTTGAGCATCGCGTAGGCGATCATGCTGCTGCCGCTGGTTTCAAGATAGTTGCCTTCACGTCCGGGCATGTTCGGGACCTGCCAGTACATGCCGGTGGCTTCATCCTGGAACGCGGTCAGGGACTTCATCAGATCGGTGTAGATCGGAACGAGCTCAGCACGCTGATCCTCCGGCAGGATCTCGCACAGGTCCGCAAGCGCAACGCAGAACCAGCCGAGCGAGCGGAGCCAGAAGTTCTTGGAGCATCCGGTCTCAGGGTCGGCCCAGAAAGCGGTCTTGCTGACATCGTAGCCGTGGAAGTACAGGCCGGTTGCGGGATCCTTCATGTGCTTTTCAACGTTCTTGATCTGGCGGATCGTGTCCGCGCAGGAGCCGCTGCCGAAATGCAGTTCATAGAGCGCATAGAAGACCTGCGCCATGTAGATGCCGTCAAGCCAGACCTGGTTCGGGTAGATGAGCTTGTGCCAGAAGTTTCCACACTCCGGACGCGGATGGACCGAAAGCGCTCGGCGCAGATGATCGGCAGCCAGGCGGTATTTCTCCTTACCGGTCTTTTCGTAGAGCTCGAAGAGAACCCGGCCCTCGTTGATATCATCCAGATTGTAGTTGGTGATCGAGTAGGTCAGGATCGAGCCGTCTTCCTGAACAAAGTGATCGATGAAGTTCTCAGCGAAGTCGAAGAAGCGCTGATCATGCGTGATCTCGGCCATCGAGAGAAGCGCCGTGATCATGCAGCCGTCGATGTAGTTCCAGTTCGCGGGTTTTCCTTCGCGGATCTTTTCAATGTTCCAGACCGTTCTCTCGGGGGTGGATTCATTGATCAGGCGATGGACATAGGCATCAATCTGCTCGTACATAGCAAACCTCCGTAGCGATTTAATGATGGTTTATGGAAGGACGTGCACGGACTTTCTCGGAAGATCCCGGACTTACCTGCGGATGTCCAGGTCGTCACAGTGAGCGATGACAAGCTCCTCACCCTCAACGCCTTCAAGCGTAACGTTGTCGAGGCGGATCTTGCGGACGTTGTCGAGGTACAGGCCGAGGCGGCAGTACTCTTTTTCGAAATTCATCATCGCCGGGATGCCGGGATGAGCATTTTCACTAAAGCGAACCGAGACGTTCTTAAATTCGACTTCATCGATCGGAGCTTCCGGCAGGGCATCGATGTAGCAGGCCGCGACTTCAGCGCCGGTGCATTCCAGATTCTGGAAGCTGAAGAAGCCAAGATGCGGGGTGCGGTCATCGACCGGCAGATGCTCGCGGGACCAGACGTATTCGGACTCACCGTCAGGATCGCAGCGGTTGTACCACATGTTGATTACGATCGGGGAAAGCACGCCGTCCATGCGGATATTGTCAAAAACAACTCCGTCGATCGTGCAGTCCTTACCGCGTCCGCGGCGGGTCTTGATGCGAAGACCGCGGTCGGTACCGTGGAAATAGCACTTGGTAACGTGCAGGTTGCGGACACCGGCACCGATCTCGCTGCCAAGGGTAACACCGCCGTGACCGAAGTCCATCAGGCAGTTGCGGATCACATGGTTGCTTGCAGCCTTCTTGAAGTGGCTGCCAAGCTCGATCTTGCTGGATTTGACCGCGATGCAGTCATCACCGACCGAGAAACGGCAGCCGATGATGCGGACGTCATCGCAGGCTTCGGGGTCGAGGGCATCGGTGTTCGGGCTGTTGCTCGGAGCCTGAACAAAGACGTCAAGGAACGAGAGATGATCGGAATAGTAGGGATGCAGCTGCCAGGAGGCGGAATTGCAAGCCTTGATGCCGTGAACCGTGATGTTCTGGCAGCGGTTGAAGAAGAGCAGACGCGGACGGGCAATCGGAAGCGTCCGGTAGACCTGCCAGAAATCACTGTTCTGGGCGTTGCCGTCAATGCATCCGGGGCCGATGATCGTAATGTCTTCCGCATAGGCGGCCATCACAAGGGCCTGATACATCGGAACCGCGTTGCCTTCAAAGGTGGCAAGCTGCACGTCCTCGCCGCCGGAGAGATCCTCCGCGGTGCCCGGGATGACGGGGTAGCGGCTGCGGTCGGTCGTGCCGAGAAGAACAGCGCCTTCCTCGAGATGCAGCGTCATGTGGCTCTTGAGCGCGATCGGAGCGGTCAGGTACGTGCCGGCCGGCAGATACAGGCAGCCGTTTTTCGGAAGAAAATGGATCGCGGTCTGGATCGCCTGTGTGTCATCGTGAACTCCGTCGCCGACGGCGCCGAAGGCTTTGACACTGACGGTCGTGAGGGCCTCGGAAGTGGTAAAGGTCAGGGTTTCAACGGGCAGAACATCACTCTGATACTCTAAGGTCAGGGTGTATTCAGTAGCGGGGGTCAGCTTAAAAAGAGAAAAGACGTTGGAATCCTTCTGAAGAACTTCCTCTCCGTTGAGGCAGACACGGTAAGGCGCCTGCGTGTAGTAGGGACGGTCATTCTGGATCTCAAAGCAGGCCGAAACGCTGCTGATGTAAAGCGGGCAAATCATAGCGGGTTAATTCCTCCAAGGGGTAGTTCAAAAAAGATCATTTATGACGTTCCTGATCGACCTTGGCTTTCGCGTCTTCGACGATACGTACGAAGACCTGCTTGACACCGAGGAAGATCAGATCGATCACGAGATAAAAGATACCGAACAGGATCGGTTCGACGCCGAGCGGAACCGTATCGGTCGCGCCGGTCGCGGTAACGATGGCCAGGTTGATCTCGTTGTAGAGCAGAAACTCACAGAACAAGATCACAAAGGCGTAGAGAATGTTGAGAAAGAACGAGATGAAGCGCTTTTTGGGGAACATCATCCAGGGGCTGTTGGCACCGGGTGTTTCCTCGATAAAGCGCAGGACGTTGTTGGTCAGAAGGTCGGTAACCACGCCGAGCGCGATACCGTTGACAAACAGAAGGTCGAGCTGGTCGTGAATGTAATAGCCGAGTCCCCAGAGAAAGAAGAAGCAGACCGCGCCGCTGAACCAGAACTTGATAAAGACAACCTTGAGCCAGTTCGGAATCGACTTTTTGTTGGCCTTGTATTTGCGCAGCTCCTCCTTGGGAACGATGGGAGAGTTTTCCTTGGTGGCCGTGACAAGATCATCGACCGCCTTGGTATTGAGCTTGTAATACTCGGCAGCGGATTTTTGTTCCTCATGAGGAACATTTTTATTTTTCTTGGCCATAATTCTCCATGTGAAACGCAGATAACTTCACGCGTTTCGCGTTAGCCTCCATAGTAAGAGTGGGAGGCAAATGCCTCCCACCCGGTAGAATCTTAGGAAAACAAAGGACTTAATCTTCGCCGGAGATATCGATCTCACCCATATCGGCGTTGCCGGCAACCTCGATGGAGGTCTTGATCTTCTTCAGCAGCTTGCTGTAGATCGGCAGCAGCGCAACGAGAACGACGGAGACGATCAGCATGATCACGTGGTCATTCAGCATGTTGTAGGCTTTGGCGATGTAAAGGGTGTTGGCACTGATCGCGATCGGGTTTTCCGGACGGGTCAGGGCAGCGGTGATGCGGCCCATGTAGTAGTAGTCGCAGAAAATGATGAGTGCGAGCATCGCGAACATCAGGACGAGCATCGGGATGTTGACCTTTTTGCGGTGCGGGAACGCGTTCATGAAGCAGACCAGCGAAAGGATCGAGAAGAGCATCGTGGCGAAGCCGCAAAGGCCCATGCCAGCGCCCTGAATCTTAGCGGTCGTGTTGGAGATCTGAGTCAGGTTCAGCGAATAGTAAACGAAGGTGATCGCGAGCATCAGCAGCGGGATCGTCTGCGGTTTACGCTTCAGGGAAACCAGTAATTTACGGAAGAACTCTTTGACAGCGGGAAGAAACCCGGAAGACTTCTTAGCAGTTTCACTCATGATCAGTTGTCTCCTTTCCGGATGGCATTGGTGGTTTCTTTGTCGAAGAAATGCATGGTCTTGAAGGAGACCTTGATGTCATCGCCTTCTTTGTAGTCGCACCAGCCGCGAAGCTTGGCCGTGATCTTGTTCTTCGGGGTGTTGGTGTTGCCAAGATGACCGTGAACAAGGGTGTTCATGCCAAGGTTCTCGTTGGAGAAAACATGGACCGGAATCTCGCCGCCGGCTACGATATCTTCAGGACGAACGCCAAGGGTGATCTCCTTGCCGTTGTAATCCTTCAGGGTTTCCTTCTGCTCGGGAGTCAGCTCCAGGGAGAACTCATCGTGGACAAGCTTGCCGGCATCGACCTTAACATCGAAGAAGTTCATGGGCGGCAGGCCGATGAAGCTGGCGACGAAGAGGTTAGCGGGCTTATCGTAGAGCTCAAGCGGAGTACCGACCTGCTGAACATGTCCCATGGACATGCAGACGATACGGTCAGCGAGCGTCAGGGCTTCGGTCTGGTCGTGGGTGACGTAGAGCATCGTCGCGCCAAGACGCTTGTGGAGCAGCAGGATCTCACGGCGGGTCGCACCGCGGAGCTTTGCGTCAAGGTTGGAAAGAGGCTCGTCAAAGAGGAAGACCTTCGGGTTACGAACGATGGAACGTCCCATCGCAACACGCTGTCTCTGTCCGCCGGAAAGCTGAGACGGTTTTTTGTTCAGCTGACTGGTCAGGCCGAGGACTTCAGCGGCTGCAAGTACCTTCTTGTGGATGACGTTGGGGTCTTCCTTGCGAAGGGTCAGGGAGAACGCCATGTTCTCGTAGATGGTCATGTGACCGTACAGTGCGTAGTTCTGGAAAACCATGGCCATGTCGCGGTCTTTGGCGGGGGTCTGGGTAATGTCCTTGCCGTCGAGAAGCAGGTGACCGGCGGAGATATCCTCCAGACCGGCGACCATGCGCAGGGTGGTGGACTTACCGCAGCCGGAAGGTCCGACCAGAACGATCAGCTCGCCGTCCTTGACATCAAGGTTGAAGTCGAAAACGGCCTGGACATTGTTGTCATAGATCTTATCGATATGCTGTAAGCTAAGTTGTGCCATCTCGGTTACTCTCCTTATGCGGCTTTTTGTTCAAGAGCGGCCTCGTGCTGGGCAAGCTCCCGACTCTTGTAGATTGCGATGATGCCGCCGGCGATGAGGCAGGCTGCAGACGCAATCAGGTAAACCAGCAGACGGGTGAACTGTCCGGGACCCATAACGATCGTTTCCACTTCCTTGATGACGATCGTCGCCTTGCTTGCGTGCATCGGAAGGATAAAGATGCGGATGATCTGAAGCGCACCGATGACGATCATGGCGTAGCCGAAGGAAGCTTTGTAGTTCTTGACGCCTTCGGAGCAAAGGAAAACTGCCAGCATGAAGACGAGATTGTAGATGATGGACGCACCGATCAGGATCGTATAGTAATACGTTCCGACATCGGATTTATAGATGCTGACGAAGTAGAAAACGTTCAGAAGGATCGCAAGCAGGGCAAGGCCCGAAGAGGCTTTGTTTTTCGTAAAGCGCATTCTGTCGCGCTGGATGGTTTTTTCTTCGCTTGTCATGCTGCCACTTCCTTTCCGGCATCCAGGAGATGCTTTTCTTCTTTCATCAGATTGACTTTCCAAATCAGGTTAAGGACAAGGGCCACGGTGCTGATGCAAAGCAGCGCTGCGACGGCGTAGTGGATATCGAACCAGAAGGTCGATTCCGTATACAGGGTTTTCCAGAGTTCGGAATGAGCCTTGAGAGCTTCAAAATCGATCTGGAGGAACTGTGCCTTGTAAGCTTCGATCTGGACATGAGACCAGACGATGATCACGAGATTGCAGATAACGGCCAGTGCGGTAGACACATAGTTGGCGATGTAATAACGGCGCCTGATATGTGTGTTGGTGATATAGAGCAAGCAGCTGACCAGAATCGAGACGATACTCGCGGATAACAGCGCACGGTTAAAGCCCTGCATATCATAGTAGATGATGGAACCCGGAACGGACGTCTGCGTCAGATCGTTGGGGTTGCGCATCGTCGAATAGAGGGCATCATACAGATCGGTCATAATACCGAGTGCATAGACGAAGAGAACCGCGCTGGAGATAATAGCCAGCAGGCATACAATTTTTTGAGCGACCAACTGCTTCTTATACATGGGAGACCTCCTCGTTGACGGACTTAAATCCGGATCACCGGAGAGGCTTTTGGCCTCTCCGGAATCTTGGATCAACCGATCAACTTAAGTGTGTCGGGCAATAATGTGTGTGGATCAGTTAAGGGTGGTGTAGTAAGCAACGATACGGTTGTAAGCATCCTGCTTCAGGGTCAGATACTGCAGGCCGCTGTAAGCGGAGGAAACAGTCTGAACAGCTTCAGCTGCGGAAGAGAAGCCTTCAATGGTGAGGCCCTTGACGATGATGTCGACCATGACATTCTCAGCACCCTTAGCGGTGGAGAACTTCTGAGCCAGATCCGTGTAGGAGTTGATGGTATCACTCTCGACGGTCGTGGTCGGAAGAACGGTCGGCATGCTGGTGTACCAAGGATTCTCGGCCAGAGCAAGCTCAGGATGATGGATGGTGCCGAGCGCGATAGCGGTGGAAATGTATCCGGCGCCTTCACGTCCGACTTCATGGGTGCACTGATACTCGAATGCCTGGCTCTTAACGAAGGACAGGGTAGAACCAAGGTACTGACGAGCATAGTTGGTGTAGTTGCCGGAAGCCTTCTCCCACAGCTCAGCGTAGGTAGCATCCGCGATCACCGGCATCTCGGTGCCGTTGAAGTTGAAGGTCACGTAGGAACCGTCATCGTTGGTCTTGATGAATGCATCCGGACCATAGGACATCAGGATCTGGCCTTCGGGGCTGTAAGCGAAGTCGATAAGAGCAAGGGCAGCGTAAAGCTTGTCCTGATCATCGCCGACACCGGGCTTGGAAATGCCCCAGCCATCGGTCTTTACGGATCTCCAGGACTCGGTAAAGCGCATGTAAACGCCGTTCGGGTCGGTTCCGTCGAACCAGCGGGCAACCGGAACCATGACAGCCATGTACTTCTCGCCTTCCTGCAGAGCAGTCGCGTTGTACAGGGTTTGGGTCTGGTTGTAGTCGTAGTGCATGAAACCAAGGTCGTTCTCAAGGTAGGTCTGGGTCTTCTCGTCGGACATATCAACGAATGCCTTGGAGATGAGGCCTTCCTGAACCATCGCGTTCATTCTCTCAAGCGCGATGTAGGTGTCTTCTTCCTGACGAGCGTCATGGAGCAGTCCATCAGCGCCAACGTACAGGTAATCCTGACGGGACTCAAGGCCGCGGACACCAAACAGAGTGCCGCAGAAACGGAACATATCGGAACGGCGCTGCAGGTTAGCCTCTTCACGAGTGAACAGACCCTGAATGGTGTCGGTGCCGTTCAGCGTGTAGCTGTTAGCGACGACGCAGCGAAGGAGGGCGACGAGTTCGTCAGCATCCCAAGCAGCGTTCTGACCGCAGAACAGGTTGGAACGAGTGGTGCCGTAGTAGCCGTTGTAAGCCTTGTCGATGTACTCACGGAGCATGTTGACAGCAGCAACACCGTCAACCTTACCGGAAGCAAGGGCCTTGTTCATGGTGTCGACAATGTTGCCGGCAGCATCGTAGTCCTTGGTGATGGTCTCGACTGCGGTTCCTTCAAGGTTAACAACATCAATGTCGACCTTGCCGGAGGTGGGCATGTAGGGCTCGTAGACAGCAGCTGCAAGATCATGAGACTGCTCAGCGGTGAATTCGCCTTCGCCGTCCAGAAGCTTGACAACCCAGTCAGTACGCATCAGCGGCATCTTTTCGATATCGTTGACACCGTCGAAGTAGGGGCTGAAGTAGATCGCGCCGGTATCGGTGTTGCCGGTGATGGAAAGACGAACGATCGGGTTCGCATCAAGGTAAGCCTTGAAGTTCGGCATCATGTCGAGGTACTCGGCGATGTTGACGATGGAACCTGCCTCACCGTACTCGGTAAGGGTGGAAGCGGTACCGCTCAGCATATCAACGTCAGTCAGACGCTCTTTCCAGTACTCGAACTCCTTGGTGGAGCTGTTGCCCTGATACTTGTCTTCGAAGACAACGTGCAGGACGTTCTCAACTTCGACCCAGGTGGGTTTCAGGTCGCCGGCATGATAGGTGTTGCCGTCGGCCAGGGTGATGCCTTCGCCTGCGACTTCAGCGTCGAAGAAAAGGCCGGTCTTGGAGCTGTTGTAACCGGTAGCCATGCGAAGCACGGTGCCATCAGCGTAAACAAGCTTCGGAGCTTCCTCGGAAGACTCTTCGGTAGAGTCGGTGGAGGTGCTGTTTTCGGTCTGGGTGCTGGACTCGGTCTTCGTGGAAGACTCAAACTCACTGGTATCGATCTTGTTGGAGCAGCCGGAGAGGGCCGTTACAGCAAGGATCACAACCAGCGCGAGCGCCAGCAGAGATTTGCTCTCTTTCATAATTTCCTCCTGTGAAACTAAGAAACATTTTATATTGTTCGGAAAAATCCGAAAAATATACTTAGGTAAGGATCACTCCTTGACGCCGCCCACATTGACGCCCTTCGCGAAGTACTTCTGGATGAAGGGGTAGATGATGAGGATCGGGACGATGGAGCAGACGATCAGGGCGTAGATGACGGAGTCGGAAGCGTAAACTTCGTTCCAGCCGGCCATGAACTCCGGATCGGTGAATTCCTCAAGCTTCAGACGGATGAAGACCTGCAGCGGATGCTCGTTCGAGTTGGAGATCATCTGGCGTGCCCAGAAGTATCCGTTCCAGCGGGAGATCGCAAAGAACAGGGCGACCGTCGCGATGGTGGACTTGCTCATCGGGATGTAGACCTTGGAGAGGACCTGGAACTCGGAAGCGCCGTCAACGATCGCGGCTTCTTCGATTTCGGACGGAACGCCTTCAAACGCGTTACGCAGAAGAATGACGTTCATGGCCGCCATACCCATGGCAATAACGACCAGCCATTTGTCATCCATGATGCCGACGCTGTTGAAAACAGCTTTCGTCTGCAGGTAGTTCAGGTACTGCGGTACAAGACCGGCGGAGAACCACATCGTGAAGACAAGGAAGAAGTTGAAGAACTTGCGGAACAGAAGGCGCTTCTTGGAAAGCGCGTACGCACCGAGGATGGAAACGCCCAGAGCCCAGATCGTACCGTAGAGGGTCAGGAACAGCGTGTTGGAATAGGAATTCCAGAACATGTTGTCGCTGAACATACGCTTGAAGGCCTGGAACTGGACATCCTTCGGGAACAGGACGACCTCACCGTAGTTAACAGCCTGCGCGCCCGAGATGGAAGCGGAGATGGCGTAAACGAACGGGTAGAGGCAGAGAAGCGCGAAGACGGTCAGCAGGGTGTAGCTGATGATTTTGAAGATCAGCTCGGTTACCTCGAGTTTTCTTTTCATGCTAGCCTTCCCTCCTTAATACAGTGAAACGTTCGATGCCTTGCGGGCGATCGTGTTGGACCCGATAACGAGCAGCATACCGATTACGTTGTTCATCATTTCAGCTGCGGAAGCGATACCCTTGGAAGCACCGAGGAGACCGTAGCGCTGTGCGAAGGTGGAAACAACATCAGCGGTAACGTAGGTATTCGGGTTGTAGAGCAGCAGTACCTTTTCGTAGCCGATATTCAGCAGCGAACCGATACGCGTGATCAACATGATGACGATCGTGGAGAGGATGCTCGGAAGAACGACGTAGCGCATCTGAGCCATCTTGTTCGCGCCGTCGATCTGAGCGGCTTCGTAGCTCGTCGGGGAGATCGCGATAATGGCGGCGAAGAATACGATACTGTCGTAGCCGGCGCCTTCCCAGATACCGGAGATCTGGTAGATCGCACGGAAGAAGTTCGGGTTGTTCAGAAGACCTGCGTTAGCGGTATCGTAAGAGATCCAGCCGAGACCTGCAAGCGCCTTGGAGACGATACCCATGCCGGTTGTCAGGGAACCCTGCTTGACAAGCATCACGACCAGAGAGGTCATGACAACGGTCGACATGAACTTGGGCAGGTAGGTCAGGACCTGGAATACGGATCTCGCGATGTCCGACTTCACTTCGTTGAAGAACAGCGCCAGAATGATCGGCATCGGGAAACCGAAGCACAGACCGTAGAAGCTCAGCAGGAAGGTGTTGCGCAGAGCT
>ONYR01000089.1 GCA_900322165.1 uncultured Eubacteriales bacterium | reverse complement strand
GACGCGTTCGTCGACTCTACCCAGCAGGTAGTCAGCGGTACCGTCAAAATGATCCTCTACAAGGGCAACATCATTCCGGCCGGCACCACCTCCCCCTACTCGCTGTACGATGCGAGCATCGCCTCCTTCACGACCGGCGAGCTCTACAGCCACAAGGACGCAGCCGGATTCATCAACCTGTTCGGTCTTCCGATGAAGATCCGCGGTATGAAGGGCCTGACCAACGTCAAAGGCTGACACGACTTGATTTCTCTTTTTTCCATTCCCTTTTAGGGCATAAAACAAGGGCCTGTGAATTCCTTCACAGGCCCTCTTTTTTATTGCAGGAGTTTGTCAGAGACAATCGTTTCTTACTTGTTCATCAGGTACTCATCGATCGCCTTGGCAGCAACCTTACCTGCGCCCATGGCGCTGATAACGGTAGCCGCACCGGTAACTGCGTCGCCGCCGGCGTAAACGCCTTCCTTGGTGGTAGCGCCGTTCTCGGTAACGATGATTCCGCCGTGGCTGTTGACCTCAAGGCCCTTGGTGGTCGCCTTGATGAGCGGGTTCGGGGAGGTACCGATGGAGATGACAACTGCGTCGACATCCAGATCGAACTCAGAACCTTCGATCGGAACCGGACGGCGGCGTCCCTTTGCATCCGGCTCACCAAGTTCCATCTTGATGCAGCGGATACCGGTTACGAAACCATTCTTCGGATCGCGGCGGTCATCGGGGTTGTTGTAGCCGAGGATCTCAACCGGGTTGCAGAGCAGCTTGAATTCGATGCCCTCTTCCATCGCATGCTCGACTTCCTCTTTACGAGCCGGCAGCTCATCCAGAGAACGACGATAAACGATGTAAACCTTCTCAGCACCCAGACGCAGTGCGGTACGAGCCGCGTCCATCGCAACGTTTCCGCCGCCGACAACTGCGACCTTGCCGCCCTTCATGATCGGGGTGACCGGGTCCTCACGGAAGGCCTTCATCAGGTTGGAACGGGTCAGGTACTCGTTAGCGGAGTAAACACCCTTCAGGCTCTCGCCCGGGATACCCATGAAGTTCGGGAGGCCTGCGCCGGAACCGACGAAAACAGCCTCATAGCCCATATCCATCAGTTCGTCGATGGTCAGGGTCTTACCGATGACCATGTTGGTCTCAACGTCAACGCCCATCGCTGCGAGGTTGTCAACTTCCTTCTGAACGATGGCTTTCGGAAGACGGAACTCAGGAATACCGTAAACAAGCACGCCGCCAGCCAGGTGCAGTGCTTCGAAGATCGTAACCTTGTAGCCCTTCTTGGCAAGGTCACCGGCGCAGGTCAGACCGGAAGGACCGGAACCGACGATCGCGACTTTGTGACCGTTCGAAGCGGGAACCTCTCCGCCGACTTCGGTATGTGCGTTGTGCCAGTCAGCGACAAAACGCTCCAGACGGCCGATACCGACCGGCTCGCCCTTGATACCGCGGACACACTTGCTTTCGCACTGGGTCTCCTGCGGGCAGACACGGCCGCAGACAGCCGGAAGGGAGGAAGTCTGGCTGATGACTTTGTAAGCGCCCTCGAAATCTCCCTCTTTGATGTGGGAAATAAACTCGGGAATATGAATGTTAACGGGGCAGCCGCTGACGCAAGGCATATTCTTGCAGTTCAGGCAGCGCATTGCCTCGTCAAGGGCCATCTCTTCGGTGTAACCCGTGGTAACTTCGTTGAAGTTATGCGCACGAACCAGCGGATCCTGGGACGGCATCGGGTTCTTGGTGAGTCTCATGTTCGGTTTTCCGGCCATCTTACTTTACCTCCTTGGCAAACAGGTTGCAGGCTTCTTCGTAAGCATGCTGTTCAAAGGTGCGGTACATTGTGCCGCGGGACATTGCTTCATCGAAGTCAACTTCATAACCATCGAAGTCGGGGCCATCAACACAGGCAAACTTGGTGACCTTCTTGCCATCGACATTCAGGGTCAGACGGCAGCCGCCGCACATACCGGTACCGTCGATCATGATCGGGTTCATGGAGACGGTGCACGGAATTCCGGTGGGTTTAACGGTCAGAACGACGAACTTCATCATGATCAGCGGGCCGATGGTGATGACTTCATCAAACTTCTCGCCGGCATCAAGGATCTCTTTCAGCGGAACGGTAACCGTACCCTGACGGCCGTAGCTGCCGTCATCGGTCATAACATACAGTTTATCGGAAGCCGCGCGGAACTCGTCCTCAAGGATCAGCAGATCCTTGTTGCGGAAACCGATGATAGAGGTAACTTCGCAGCCCTGAGCATGCAGCGCCTGAGCGATCGGAAGCGCGATCGCGCAGCCGACACCGCCGCCGACGACGCAAACTCTCTTCAGGCCTTCGATCTTGGTCGGTACGCCCAGCGGGCCGACGAAATCGTGAAGGCTGTCGCCAATCTGCATATGGGACAGTTTTTCAGTGGTAGCACCAACAGTCTGAACAATGATGCGAACCGTGCCTTTTTCGCGGTCAAAACCGGCAACCGTGAGCGGAATACGCTCGCCGTCTGCATCCGTACGCAGGATGATGAACTGACCGGGCTGAGCCTTTGCAGCAACAAAGGGAGCCTCGATGTCGTACTGCGTTACGGTCGGGTTCAGACTGACCTTGTTAACGATTTTGTACATCTTACAACCTCCTTGAGTTTTCCTTCTCGGAACGTGTCTGGAGCGAATAGTTTTTCAGCATGATAAAAGATGCGTCTGCCTCCACACACACAAAATAATTATACTCATTTGTGAAACTTTTCGCAACCTATTTTTATGGAAAATGAGTCATCCGTTTCGTCTATATACTCTACCCGAAAATGAATCATCAAATGTGCTATTCTTGCAGTAACTTTATCGAAGGGAGATCCTGCTTTCATGTCAACTGAGAATAAAATTATCAACGCAGACGCTTCTACCCGTTTTATCACGGCCGGCGAGATCATGCTCCGCTTAACGCCTCCCAACTATGATAAGATCCGCATGGCCACTATGTTCGAGGCGAGCTACGGCGGCAGCGAAGCCAACATCGCCCTCGCGCTTGCCAACCTCGGCATCGACAGTTCCTTCTTCTCCGTCGTCCCGAGCAACTCCTTAGGAAAAAGTGCGGTCCGCTGGCTTCGTTCCAACGACGTCCACTGCACCCCGATAATCTACTCCTCTCACAAGGAAACACCGACCCACCGCCTCGGCACCTACTACCT
>ONYR01000085.1 GCA_900322165.1 uncultured Eubacteriales bacterium | reverse complement strand
TGGAGCGTTGTCAGGAAGCTCATGCCCTGCCAGCCCATGCCGCGGGAGAGGGCACCGTCTGCGCCGCCGATGATGTAATCCGCCTGCAGGAAGAGGCCGGGGCCGATCGTGTTGGCACGGCACGGAACCAAGGTCGTGCGGCTCTTGAAGCTGGTGATCGCGTTCTGCTCGATGGTAAGCGGATGAAGCTTCGCGCCGAGGCGGTACGGAGCTTTCTTCCATTCCTCATCGGTTGCGTAGTCCGCGGCAAAATGCGGCTCCCAGAAAGCAATGTGGCACATGCGGCCGATACCGAACACGAGGACGAGGCGTGCACCTTCTGCCTTCAGCGCGGCGATCTTTTCGGGGTAGGTGGGAAGGTTGGTCTTCGTCGCAAAGTTGCGCTGGCACGGTGGCACCGTCAGGTCGCCGAGTTTGTTGAAGAATGCTTCCTTCATGCTGTACTCGAACGAGGCGGGATTGGTCGGATCGAGCGTGTTGCCCTCGCCGTCCGCCCATTCATCCATGTTGAAGGTCGTGACATGGTCGCAGGGGACGTTCCACTCCTTCAGGAAGAAGGAAGCCCAGCGGTACATGCCCATGGGGCCGACCGGCAGGATCAGCGCCAGCTTGATACCCTCGTCGCGGGCTTTTTTAATCTGCAGCGCGATCTCGTGGCCCATGTAGGTGTCGAAATCATGGATATCTTCGCACTCGACGGGCTGAAAGTCCTTGTTCCACCAGTCTTCGCGCGCCACACCCTTTTCGCAGCATGCATCGATCTTTGCCATGTCCCAGCCTTCCGGGTAGAAGCCCTCAAGAAGGGAACCTTTAACCGTACTCATGAAATCCATAACCGATCCTCCTTAAAAATAGTATTTTAATGAAGTGAATGTTACATAGCTGAACTGAGGTTACTCAACCGTGATGACGCGCTCTTCCTCCTGCGCCCGGTAGGCGGCGCGGGACACCTTCTGGATCCAGAGGCCTTGCTCGATCGGGACCTCCTCCGGCTCGTCCTTCAGGACGGAGAGGGCGAAGGACTCGACCTCTTTGGTGTAGAGATCCGTGAAATCCGTTTTCAGATCCAGCGGTTCGCGCCCGTTCTCGGTGACAAGGTAGCCCTCGGCCTCGCCGGCATCGGCTTGGCCGATCGAGCCGCGGACGATGACCGTGCCCTTGGTACCGTAGATCTCCAGCAGGCTGCCCTTGAGGGGCGTATGCTCACTGAACGAGCCGTCGATGTAGGCGACCGTTCCGTTTGCAAGCCGTATCAGGACGTGCGACGTGTCGTCCGAATCGTAGGAGAACGTGCGCGTTTCGGTGAAGCCCGTGATCTGAGCGGTTTTGGAGCCGACAAGGTATTCGATGAGGTCGATATTGTGGACGCTGACGTCCATCAGCGCACCGCCTCCGCCAAGCGCCTTGAACTGCCGCCAGGCTTTCGGATCCTCCGGGTACCAGAAAACCTGCTGCGCTCTGGCAGAAATGATGGTTCCGAAGCGGCCGTCCTCGATCAGCTGTTTCAGCTGCTGATGGATGGTGCCAAAGCGCATCATGAACGCGGTGCTGGCGTGAAGGCCGGCCTTACGGCAGAGGCGCACCATTTCTTCTGCCTCTTCGACCGATAGGCCTAGCGGCTTTTCGAGCAGTACATGCTTATGATATTTGGCGCAGAGGCGAGCCTGTTCGAGATGAGCATAGACCGGAGAGGCAATATAGACCGCATCAACGTCGGGTGAGGAGACGAGCGCCTCGGCATCCGTATAAAGCTTGACGGAAGGGCCTCCGGCACTGAGAATCTCTTTCGCGACGCGCTCAAGCGTGTCCTCATGCGGACCCATCAGGGCAGTGACCGTGGCGTGTTCCGACTTTAAAATACCGGGGATCGTGCGCTTTTTGGCAATGCCGCCGGCGCCGATGACACCGATTCGAAGTTTTTGCATAGGACGTCCTCCTTGACGTAAGCCTATGTGAATCATTTCATACAGGCGCGGAAAGAATCAGGGAAGCAGGCGATAGGGCTTCATCCGCGGCCAGACTGCCGCCTGCGTAAAGCCCTCGGCATAATCGACACCGCACTGCAGTCCGCGGTACTTGGAGCAGGTGCGGACAAAGTCAGCAAAGTCGATATGGTCATGGTCGCGCATCCATTTGAGCTGGCTTTCGTGGCATTCAAGCATCTCGATCTTTGTCTCGATCACGTCAGAGATATCCACGTACTCGGTTGGAACGAAATTGACGCCGGCGAGCGTGTCCATGTAAAAGATCGGAACGATGTTCGCAGCCTCGCCCGAGCCGTAGTGTGGGCAGCTGCAGGAGAAGGACGCATCAAAGACGAGCTTCTGCACCTCGAGATGGTCAGTCATATAGTCAACCGGGCTGTGCGTGATAATGAAATCCGGCTTCGCATAGCGAATGACCTCGATCAGCGCATCGCGCTGTTTTTTGTCGGCCGCGTTGGGAAGCAGATCACCAACGTCGAGCGTCAGCACCTCAAACCCTGCGATCGAACCGGCTTTTTTTGCCTCAGCGATCCGCATCTCACGAAGCTCATCCGGCTGAATAATGACATGGCCCATGTTGCCGTTCGCAACGTGACAGACCGTTACCTTATCGCCGCGCGCCGCACACTTTAAGAGCGTTCCGCTGCAAGCGATCTCCACATCGTCCGGATGACATCCGATGGCAAGAACATTCATAGGAAAACTCCTCCGTTCTTAAATGAAAATCAGGCATAAAAACAGAAGCCTATGTCTCCAGTATACTCACTTCGAAGGGGAAATGGTAGTGTGAAATTGGGATTTCTCTCACGCGAATGAAAAGAACACAAAAAAGGCTTGTGAAAGCAGTTTCCACAAGCCTTTTGAACTTTAGCTCAATGCAGTTTTATTCTGTCCCTTCCCCATCACTGCTTTCAGAGGAATGGTTTTCGGAACTGTCTCCCGAACCGGAGGAGCCGGAGGTTTGTCCGCCCAGATCCTGCGCTCCGGAGTCACTTGAATTGCCGGAACTCTCGCCAGCTCCACCACCGGATTCACCACCGGATTCGCCGCTGGATCCGCCGCCGGCTTCGCCAGAGCTTTCTCCGGTATCGCCGGAGGAGTCGGAGTTGTCGCCGGAGTTTTCGGCAGGCTTCACGATGACAGTCGTGTACGCATAACCGGTCCTGCCCAGCGCGTCCGTCGCGGAGTACGTGACAGTGTAGGTTCCGGGAGTATTGACATCGACATCGTCAGAGACGTTGAAGTACCAAAGCTCATTGTAGCAGGTATCGTAGGCGGTGACGCCCGCTTCAAAATCCGGAAGCGCAGAGCCCTGCTCGATCGTGATTTCCTCGGCAACACCGGTGAAATACGGTTTCTTGTCATTCCACGGATTTTCGGAGCTCGGGTCTGTCGGATCCCAGTTCCGATCGGAATCGGTCGGAAGCTTGATCGCGGTCGGCTTGCCGAGCGGGTCGGAATCGTACCATCCGATCTCGATCAGCGTCTCATAGGCGGAGCAGTTGCAGTAGATCCAGTAGGCATCGCCACAGGTGATGCGTACGCAGCCGTGGGACGCACTGGTGCCAAGATTGTTGTAATCATAGACATTGACCGAAGCATGATCGATGCCGCTGTAGCTGCCCGAGAGATACGGAACGGAGTGGAAGAGGTAGTCGCCGGTGATGTGCGCGACGTACATGCCCCATTCATCGAGGATCAGCTCGTTGATCGAGGCCTGATAGCTCATCGTGAAGCTGCCTTCCGGTGTATTCGGACCGGTGGAGCAGATCATGGCCTTGACCGGGATCGTGTACTC
>ONYR01000271.1 GCA_900322165.1 uncultured Eubacteriales bacterium | reverse complement strand
GCGAAGAAGCCTTCGGAATAACGCTCGCGGATCTCGTCCCAGAAGACCTTATAAAACTCGGTGCCGATAATGACACGCTTGGCTTCGGGATCGGTCACGCCTTTGAGGTGGCTGAGGAACGATTTCTGGCAATTGATGCGGACAAAGTTCATCTCGAACGCCCCTTTAAAGGCCGCCTCGACCATGTCGCCTTCATCCTTGCGCATGAGGCCTTGGTCAACAAAGACGCAGGTAAGCTGCTTGCCGACCGCCTTGGAGAGAAGGGCGGCCGCAACGGAAGAGTCGACACCGCCGGAAAGGCCGAGGACAACACCCTTGTCACCGATCGTCTCGCGAAGCTCCTGAACCGTGCGCTCAATGAAGTCATCCATGACCCAGTCGCCGCGGCAGCCGCAGACAAGGAAGAGGAAGTTCGAAAGCATCGCGCGGCCGTACTCGGAGTGCGTAACCTCCGGGTGGAACTGCACCGCGTAGAGCTTTTCGGCCTCGTTTTCCATGGCGGCGCAGGGACAGTTCTGCGAGGTGGCCGTGATGGCAAAGCCTTCAGGAGCCTGACTGATAAAGTCGGTGTGGCTCATCCAGACCGTGTTGTTTTCAGGAATGCCCTTGAAAAGCAGGCTGGAATGGTCGGCGTGGATCTTGGTAAGGCCGTACTCGCGGGTGTCCGCATGCTCGATCGTGCCGCCGAGCATGTAGCTCATGAGCTGCGCGCCGTAGCAGATGCCAAGGACGGGAATCCCGAGCTTCAGAACGTCCGGCGTATAGTGCGGGGACTCTTCCAGGTAGACACTGTTGGGGCCGCCGGTGAAGATGATGCCTTTGTAGCCGCCCTGAGCGATCACATCGAGCGGGACGGTGTAGGGCAGGATCTCCGCGTAAACGTTGAGGTCGCGGACGCGGCGGGCGATGAGCTGGTTGTATTGTCCGCCGAAATCAAGAACAAGTATTTTTTCCATAAGCTTCGTACAGGGGGGAGAAAAGAACAAACGCCGGCAAAGGCAGTTTTCACTGCCTCCCGGCGTTTTTGTGCAGTTAACGGTAGATGATCTCGTCGCGGGCAGGGCCATTGGAAACCATCGTGATCGGAACACCGAGTTCCTTTTCAATGAATTCGATATAGTTGCGGGCTTCGACCGGCAGATCCTCGTAGTTCTTGATGCCGCGGATATCCTTTTTGAAACCGGGGAAGACCTTCAGCACCGGCTTCGCCTTCTTCAGAAGGGGAGTGACCGGGAAGTCGCGGGTCACCTTGCCGTCGATCTCATAGCCGACGCAGACCGGGATCTCATCCAGGTAGCTGAGACAGTCGATGGCCGTGAGGGCAACCTGAGTCGCGCCCTGCATCTCCACACCGTAGCGGGAAGCGACGCAGTCGTACCAGCCGACACGTCTCGGACGGCCGGTGGTCGCACCGAATTCGCCCTTGTCACCGCCGTGCATGCGAAGCTCCTGAGCCTCGTCGCCGAAGATCTCGGAGACAAACTCACCGGCTCCGACGGCGCTGGAGTAAGCCTTGGTAACGACAACAACATCCTCGATCAGACGTGCGGGAATGCCGGCGCCGATCGCACCGTAGCTCGCAAGCGGCGAGGAAGAGGTAACCATGGGGTAGATGCCGAAATCCGGATCCTTCAGCGTGCCAAGCTGCCCCTCGAGAAGGATGGTCTTGCCTTCGGCGATCGCCTCGCGCAGATACTTGACGGTATCGGTGACGTACGGCTCGATCATGGTCTTATACTGCATCAACGTGTCGAAAAGCTCATCCACGTCGATCAGAGGCTTGTGGTAGATATGCTCGATCTGCAGGTTCTTCAGCGCCACGACGCGCTCAAGCTTTTCGCGCAGCTCCTCCGGGAAGAAGAGCTCGTTGACCTGTACGCCGATCTTGGCAAATTTATCAGAGAAGAAAGGCGCGATGCCGGATTTCGTGGAACCGAAAGCCGCAGCACCGAGGCGCTCCTCTTCATAGGTGTCCAGCTGGACATGGTAGGGCATCATGATCTGGGCGCGGTCCGAGACAAGGATCTGCGGATTTACGCCGCGGGACTTCACGTCCTCCAGTTCATGGATCAGCTTCGGAATGTCAAGCGCGACACCGTTGCCGAGAATGTTCACCGTGTTCGGATAGCATGCACCGCTCGGCAGCAGATGCAGCGCAAAACGGCCGTACTCATTGATGATCGTGTGACCGGCGTTGGCACCGCCCTGGAATCGGATGACGATATCCGACTGAGCCGCGAGCATATCCGTGATCTTTCCCTTACCTTCGTCGCCCCAGTTGGCGCCTACAATAGCTCGAATCATGTTTTTTCCTTTCTGGCACAAAGTGGTGTGAAATAGTCAAAAACCAATTTGTAATTATAGTATAGAAGACAAAACGGTGTCAACTCAAAGCCCACGCCAAGAGTGCCGAAAAACTGCATTGACACAGGGCTTCCTGCTATCTAAAATGACAGTATAGCCGCGAAAAATGCCGGGGCGAGGCCTTGGCGTTTCGCTTTTGGAAGGTTCGGGCGTCGCCCGGGAGGATTCACATGCCGAAAAGACTTGGATATCATCATACCGCGCTTCGTGTGCGCGATATCGACCGTACGATCGAATTTTACGCAAAGCTGGGCTGCAGCCTCGTTCGCGAGTGGGGCGAAGGGGAGAAGCGTGCCTGCATGATGGACATCGGAGGCGGAAACCTTCTTGAGATCTTTGCAGGCGGGACCGGTGAGGCCGAGGTGTTCCCGAAGTTTGAACATATCGCCCTTCGTTCGGAAGATCCGGATGCGGATTTTGAGAACGCGATCAAGTCGGGGGCCAGACCGCGCACCATGCCTGCAAGTGTCAGCATCGGCGGGGTTTACCCGATCCGCATGGCGTTCGTTTTCGGCCCGGATGATGAGGTCGTGGAGTTCTTTAAAGAACTGTAATTTTCAGCTGAAGAACAGCTGCAAAAAGAGATCGAAAAAACTGCTTGACAAAGCCAGGAGCGAAGAGTATACTAATACATGCTTTTGAAAAAGCAATGCGCGAATGGCTCAGTGGTAGAGCATCGCCTTGCCAAGGCGAGGGTCGCGAGTTCGAATCTCGTTTCGCGCTCTAAAAAAGGTCTGTGAAGTTTTCACAGACCTTTTTCTTTTCATTTCGCGGCTGAGCTGTACAGGTAGATGTACCAGTAATCGCCGCCTTCTTCGCTGTACTGCTTGGTGTTTTTCAGCGTTTCGAGGCTGTCGCCCTCGATGGGCAGCACCTGCAGGGTGACCGTATCGCCTTCGCGTCTCGGAAGGTAGTCGGTATCGCTGTAGAACGCGAGAAGCTCTTCCTGAGCGAGCGTCGACTGCACGATCAGGCAGGCGAAAGCCTGCTGCACGCCCTGATTGGCAGAGTCGTCACTGTACGAGGAAACGAGGCGGGTGTCCGCGGGCAGTTCATGGTTGAAGAGCGGGGCGGAGAAGTCCGCAAGCTTCTTATCCTGTGCGCGGCCGATGAAAACACCGATGAGGCAGCCGATCAGGATGATCCCGACCGCGATCATGCCGTATTTCTGTTTCCCTTCAAAAGAAAACATGTTTCCGAAGAAACGGGGCTGATTCTCAGCCCCGTT
>ONYR01000061.1 GCA_900322165.1 uncultured Eubacteriales bacterium | reverse complement strand
TAGTAATAGCTCGAACTGGTAACCATGATCAGTCCGATGACAAGCAGGATCATGGTGCAGGCGATGATCGTAAAGTTGCTCTCGTTGCGCACCGACGGCAGGCCGAATGAGCGCTTCGTCGCTCCGGGCGAAGACTTGCGGATCATCTTGCCGGTTCTCGAGCCACGCACCGCGGAGATCGTAGAGGAAATGCCGGATGCAGCGCGAGCGACGCCGGAGGTCGGGCGTTTTGACGGGCGGCTGCCCGAAGACCGGGTTTGGGAAGACGTCCTTCCGGAAGACGTGCGAGAGGATGCCTGCGAGCGGGATCCTTCGGAGCTTTCTCCGCTCTGACGTCCCCAGACATTCCTTCTGCGTTTGGAACGGCTGCTCTGTCTTTCTGAGGCGGTGTCCGGCTCTTCGTACTGATCGTAGATCGACTGGAATTTTCCGTCAAAACTGTTGCCGCTTGACACGGTCCGTTTGAAATCATCTTCGTTTAACTCACGCCTGTTTCGATTTCCGGTCGTGTTGCGTGTGTATCGAGCCACTCTTCTGCCTCCTTTCTGATCCGATAATCAATTCTCGTTTAACTTCTCGTTTCGAATGGTTGCGAATGCTTACGCATTCATGCTTTGAACCATGCTGCGGAAAATGTCGCCGCGCTGTTCATAATTGTCGAACATGCCCCAGCTCGCGCAGGCGGGTGAAAGCAAGACACTGTCTCCCGGCTTGGCAGCCTTTCGGCATTCTTCGACCGCTTCCGCAAACGTTTCCGCACGGTAGATCTGTTCTTTGGGGAATCCCCAGCGAATCGCGCAGGCTTCAATATCGCCTGCGGTCACCCCGATGAGCACGAGCTCACGCACGCGTCCCGGGAACAGTTTGCACCAGTCATCGTAGGGCGTGCCCTTGTCGTAGCCTCCGCCGATCAGGACGGTTTGCTCTGAGCGCATGGCCAGCAGGCCTTTGATCGCTGCGTCCGGGTTGGTGCCTTTGGAATCGTTATAATAGGTGACGCCGTCCACGACGCCGACCTTTTCGATGCGGTGCGCGACACCCTTGAAACGCATCATCTCTTCGCGCACGGTCGCAAGCGGAATTCCCGCCCGCAGGCAACAGGCCGCGGCCGCCATCGCGTTTTCTTCGTTGTGAGCGCCGATGATCTGCAGGTCATCAAGACGAACGACTTCGACCGTTTCGGTGTCAAGATCGGCCATGATCCAGCCGTTCTCGCACCAGACGCCGCCCTTTTTCTTTTCATTGTGAGCGAACCAGATGACACGCGGCTTGTTTTCACCGCGCTGCGCGGCTTCTTCAAGCGCCTCGCCCTTCTCTCTCACCAGCGGATCGTCAAAGTTCAGCACGCAGAAATCCTCTGCGGTCTGGTTTTCAAATACACGGCACTTGGCCGCGACATAGTTTTCGTAGGTATGGTGCCGATTCAGATGATCCGGCGTGAAATTCAGGATCGCCGAGATATGCGGCTTAAAGGTATCGATGGTCTCAAGCTGGAAGCTCGAGAGCTCCAGCACCGCCATCGCATCCTCCGGAATCGTATCCGCGAGCGTTGTGAATGCAGTTCCGATGTTGCCGGCCGCGACCGAGGCGGGGTTCCACGCCTTCAGGATCTCGCCGATCAAGGTCGTTGTCGTTGTCTTGCCGTTCGTTCCCGTAATGCCGATCATCGGCGCCTTGCAAAACCAGGACGCCAGCTCGATCTCCGAGACGATCTTCACGCCCTTCTCCCTCGCATATACAAGATACGGCGCATCCGCCGGGACCGCGGGACTCGGCACGATGAGATTAAACGAAGCCGCTTCTTCATCCGAGGGTGCACGGCCGAGGATCATTTGATCCGCCGCCACGCCCTGAGACTTCAGCGATTCCAGCTGCTCCGCAAGCGCTTCCGCCGCTTTTCCGTCACTTACCGATACCAACGCGCCTGCCTTTGCACAAAGCGCTGCTGCTCCGATTCCGCTTTTTGCCAGTCCGATCACAAGGACCTTCTGTCCGTTCAGTTCCATACACACCTCTTTGTCAGAGAAACGCTTAGGCTAAAACCACCAGAAGCGAAACGATGCAAAGCACCGCCGTTACGATTGAAAATACCGCCACTACGTGGGTCTCATGCCATCCGAGCAGTTCAAAATGATGGTGGATCGGGGCCATTTTAAACAGCCGCTTCCCTTTGGTCAGCTTGAAATAGCCGACCTGCAGCATCACCGAGACGACCTCGAGCACATAGATAAATCCGAAGATCAGGATCATGAACGGCATGTCGAGCAAAAAGGCCATCGCGCCGACAAAGCCGCCAAGCGCCAGCGAGCCGGTGTCTCCCATGAATACTTTCGCGGGATACGCGTTAAAGTACAGGAAGCCAAGCAGCGCACCGACCATGCTTGCCGAAGGGATCATCAGTTCCGACTGTGCGTTTACGGCACAGACCGTCAGGAAAACCGCGATAATGAGCGTCACCGTCGTGGCGAGCCCATCGAGTCCGTCGGTAAAATTTGTTCCGTTGTCCAGCGCCAGCAGCGCAAATACGACCAAAACATAGTAGAAGAATCCGAAATCCACCGTTATGTTAAACAGGTGGAACGTCACATTCGTTCCGTGACCGGTCAGATACAGATACAGTGCGAATCCGCACGCAAAAATGAACTGAAGAAGGAATTTCTGCCACGGCTTGAGGCCTTCATTGTGCTTCAGGACGATCTTGATGAAATCGTCAAGCCAGCCGATCAGGCCGAAGCCAAACGTCATTACCGGCACGATCCAGAAAGAAGGATAGACCGCCGCAAATACGACGGTTCCGACAAGGAACGCGCCCACGAAGATGATACCGCCCATTGTCGGGGTTCCGGCTTTTTTCTTGTGAGCCTGAGGCCCATCCTCACGAATGTACTGTCCGAATTTCAGTTTGTGAAGCAGCGGGATCAGAATATATCCAAGCACGAGCGCCGCCGCAAACGCCGCGAGTGCCGGCAAAGTTACCGCAAAGGTTACGTTCATAAAAGCATCCCCGTATTTTCTGCGCCTCTCTCTTTTTTAAGCGCGTGTTCCCCGAATCACGTTCAGCGTATCGGTAAAACGCATCCCGTGCGAGGCTTTAAGCAATATTATATCATCTTCCTGCAGAATAGACAAAACATTTTTATCGAGAACCTCACGAGACTCGAAATAATGGGTCTCGAGCGCTCCTCTCTCGCCCTGTTCCGCATCCGCGTCCACGCACAAGGCCTTGGCCGCCCGGATCATTTCCGCGCTCTCCTCTCCGCAGGCCACGAGTACGTCCACCCCCGCTTTGGCCGCGTAGGCACCGATCTCTGCATGGCCTTCCTTCGCGTAATCGCCGAGCTCGAACATATCCCCGAGGATCGCGACGCGGCGTCCCTTGGCCGGAACCGCCATCAGCGCATCGATCGCGGCTTTCATCGAAGCCGGATTGGCATTGTACGTATCATCAATGACAACAAAGCTGCCCGCCTTGACGACTTCCATGCGGTGTCCGGTCGGTTTCAGCGTGTCAAGCCCTCTCAGGATCGCTTCTTTAGAAAGTCCGACCTCGCGTCCGATCATGATCGCCGGGGCTGCGTTCAGCGCCATGTGGCGTCCCATCGTGTTGAGGTTCGTATCGTAGACCTCGCCCTCGTACTCGATCACGACATGCACTCTGGCATCCGCCGTGATCTCCGATACACGGATCACCGCATCATTGCGGTCCTCAAATCCGAAGGTTTTGACCATGACCGGCAGCTCATCCTTCACCGCCCAGAGCATGTCATCGTCACCGTTGACAAACAGCGGGCCTTTTTTCAGGTGAGGAACCATCTCGAGCTTCGCCTTGCGGATCCCTTCACGGCTTCCAAGGTTTTCGATATGTGCCGTGCCGATGTTCGTAATTACACCCATCTCCGGCTCTGCAAGCGAGGCCGAATAATCGATCTCGCCAAAATGGTTCATGCCCATCTCGATGACCGCCGCCTGCGTGTCTCTCTCGATGGACAGCAGCGTAAGCGGAACCCCGATATGATTATTGAGGTTTCCGATCGTTTTGATCGTATTGAGTCCGCCCGACAAAGCGGCTGCGACCATGTCCTTGCAGGACGTTTTGCCAACGCTCCCCGTCACGCCGACCGAGCGGATGCCGCACGGAGCGGCCGCTTCCATGCTGCGCTTGTAAGCACGCGCAAGCAGGCCGAGCGCCTTCACGGTATCGTCCGTCTGGATCAGCGCTTTGCCTGCCGGAACGCCTTCCGGGAAAAGCTCCTCCGCACTTTTCGAAACGATCGCTCCGAGCGCTCCGTCCTCAAAGACGCGTGAAACAAACTGATGTCCATCGAGCCGCTCGCCTTTGATCGCGACAAACACACGGCCCCTTGAGGCCTCTCTGGAATCCCGGATGATCTCGGTCACCGGTGCGCTCTCCGGGCATCCTTTCCCGAGGATGAGCGTTCCTTCCGCCATTGCAGCGACGGTTCTTAAATCAAGCGTTTTCATTGCTTCGTCCCATTTCTCTTTTTTCAAGCGCCGCCTTGACCTCTTCACGGTCATCCAGGTGGATCTTTACGCGTCCGATGATCTGATAGTCCTCATGGCCCTTGCCCGCAACCATGACCACATCGCCGTCCTTTGCCATGTCGATCGCCTTTGCGATCGCACTGCGGCGATCCGTGATGCGGATGTACTCTCCGCCGGTCGGCTTGATGCCTTCTTCGACCTGATCAATGATCGCTTCGGGGTCCTCCGTTCTCGGATTGTCCGAGGTGATGATGCTGAAGTCGGAAAGGCGGCCAGCGATCTCGCCCATGATCGGGCGCTTTTTCGGGTCACGGTCTCCGCCGCAGCCAAAGACCGTGATGACACGGCCTTTCACGAACTCACGCGCTGTCTCCAGCACATTTTCCAGTCCGTCCGGCGTATGCGCATAATCGACGACCGCGGTGACTCCGTCCACGCTGTGGTACGTCTCAAAGCGGCCTGCAACGAGCGGTTTTTCAAGATTCAGTCCGCGCACGATCACATCCGGCGCGACTCCGGCAAGGTGGCAGGCGCTTGCCGCACAGAGCGTATTGTAAATGTTAAAGCGGCCCGGCACCGGGTAATGCACATGGCCTAAAAGCTTCTCGCCCTTGTACCAGTCATAGTCCAGTCCCTTCGCATCCATCCGGCTGTTGACCGCACGGTAAGTGTTGTCTTCGCCGAATCCGTAGGTCACGAACGGGCAGGCCTTAGTCGCAAGAATGGTTTTCGAAGCCGCATCGTCCCCGTTGATGAGGCCGATATCGCTCTGATAAAACAGCTTGCACTTCGCCTCGAGATAGGCCTCCATGGTCTTGTGATAGTCGAGGTGATCCTCCGAGAGGTTCGTAAACATGCCGATGTGATAATGCACCTGTCCGACGCGGTGCTGATCGAGCGCGTGCGACGAGACCTCCATGACAAGCGTCTTCACACCGCCCTCTTTCATACGCTCAAACAGCGGGTAGAGCTCAAACGGATAAGGCGTCGTGTGCGTCGCGGCCTCGTGAAGATTGCCGATCCGGTTCTCGTTGGTTCCGATCAGTCCGCACATCGTCCCGTTTTCCATGAAAATATGGTGCATCAGTGTGCTGGTGGTGGTTTTACCGTTCGTGCCGGTCATGCCGATCATGACAATATCTTCCAGCGCTTCCGGGTAGAAATTCGCGGCCATCCGGGACTCCGCATCCATCACATCGCCGACAAGGACCATGGACACGCCTGCCGGGAACTGAAACGGCTGCTTGTCCATCACGGCCAGCACCGCGCCCTTCTCCCCTGCCATATTCAGGAAATCGATGCCATCGTAGACGGTTCCGTTTTCGCACGCGAACGCGGATCCCTCCGTCACCTTTCGCGAATCATAGATCAAACCGGTGACTTCCGTCTCTTCCCAGTTCTCGTTTCCCTTCTGCAGCAGCTGATAATCGATTCCTCTCAGCACGTCCCGAATCTTCATTGTCACACCTCTTCTTCCATGGCCCGCGCAACCGCGATTTCTTTCGCGGTCCGCGTTTTCCGCAGTTTTCTTCCGCAGACCGTGTTTTCCACAGTTTTCTTCCGCAGTCCGTGTTTTCCGTTTACATGATAAATGCGGGCCTTGCCCGCACTTATCAGCCGATCGGCTTCCCGCCGCCCGGCTATCTTTCATTGCTTAATCCGAATTGCTGTCCTCATCGTCATCATTGTCCGCCCACGGCAGATAGCCGCCGTAGGTGCTGACGGTGATATCGTACAGGCTCGGTGAGATCGCATCCGGGTTGATGGTCGGGTCCGGATACATGCCAAGCGCCGGCAAAATCGTCTCCCAGATCTGACCGGCCAGATGAGCCGCGTGACCGGAAGAGTTCTGGTTCGTTTCATCCAGAATGACCAGCAGCACATACTGAGGATCCTCGACCGGAGTAAACGAGATGAACGAGACAACGTACTTGTTCTCAGCGTATCCGCCGGCATCGTCGATCTTCTCGGCTGTACCGGTCTTTCCGCCGATATCGTAGCCCGGTACACAGGCGTTGACACCGGTTCCTTCAAGGACAACTCGTCTCATGTAAGAGCGGACTTCTTTCGAAACCGTGTCCGCAACGGTATAACGAAGCACCTCTTTATTGTGCGTTTCGATGATGTTGCCGAACTCATCGGTGATCTGGCTGACAACGATCGGACGGAGATATTCGCCGCCGTTGACAACCGAGGTCATCGCGCTGACAAGCTGAATGGGGGTCAGACGGAAGCCCTGACCGAATGCGGTTGTCGCTTTCTCGAACGGACCCATCGCGTTGCCCGTGCCGAGCTGTTTCGCCTCCGCGCCGCTCACGTAGATCAGCGTACGGGAATCACCCGCTTCACCGGACATATCGATGCCGGTCAGTGCGCCGAGTCCGTAGGCTTCCTGGTACTGCAGCCATTTGTTGGTGCTGAAGCGAAGCGAGATCTGCGTCATACCGCAGTTGCAGGAGTTTTTAATGATATCACTGGCGATCTGCGAGCCGTGGACTTCACCGCCCGCGCAGAAGACCTCTGCATCGTAAACCTGGAAATGACCTTCACAGGTAATAACATCGGTCGTGGAAATGACACCTTCGTTAAGCGCGGCCGCCATGAACATCGGTTTAAAGGTGGAACCGGGTTCGTAGGTCGTGTTGATCATGAAACTGGTCCAAACCTGCGAATAATACTCAGGCGCGTTTTTGTCCGGGTTCTGTTCGTTCCATTTATCGGACGTTCCGACAAGCTCCGTGACATTGTTCAGGTTGTAGGTCGGGACCTGGCACATCGAAACGATCTCGCCGGTCTTGCAGTTCATCAGAATGGCGCCGCCTCGAAGTGCATTCGTGACTCTAACGCCCATCGCCATCTTTTCCTCGATCAGGTACTGAACCTTGGAGTCGAGCGTCAGGGTCAGGTTCTTGCCGTTTTCCGCTTCAATATACTCTTCAATGTAGCTGTTGCCGGTGCTGGCAATGACCATTTTGCGTCCGGCCGTTCCCTGAAGATAATCATCGTAATACTGTTCAACACCGTAGGTGCCGTTAAATCCGATCACATGGGCCGCCAGCGAGTCATTGACATAGGTTCTTCGCTCATCTTCCTCAAACCAGACACCGACGATATGGCCTTCATCGATGCCAAGCTGGAGCTCTTCCATCTGAGCGGCGGTGATGCCTTTACCGGGTGCAAACTTCAGATAGCGGTATTCATGGTAATCCTTGGTCATGTACTTTCGGATCTCATCCTCGGTCTTCAGCTTCAGCGTTGTCATCAAGGCTTCGATCGTACTGACCTGTTTGTTTTCGGGTGCATCGATAAGCACCTGGCAGTCCAGAATGACATTGTAGATACGGGTCGACTCGACAAGCAGGTTTCCGTTTCGGTCATAGATCGCACCGCGCAGCGCAGGGATCGTGACATCCGTGGAGCTCAGCTGCTGCTGTTCCGCCGCCGCCTGATAGGATGTACCGTGAGCCGCTTTGATATAAGCGACACGGAAAAAGAGTACGATCAGCAATACAACGGTAAGTACAAGAATGAATAGTTCGCGCGGAAGACGGGCTCTGGCTTCTCTCTCCCGTCTGCTTATCTGACTCATGCTGCTTCCTCCCATATACAGATAAGGCTGACAAGTTACCTCCCCTGTCAGCCTTTTCACACATGCAAGCGTTAATTAAACCAGTGGAACGTAACCTTGCTGTCCGGGATCTCCTGAACAGGCAGGTTGCTGGTGGTGTAGCTCTGGCTTACCACCTTGATCTGAATCGTCGTTTCCGCCGTGGCATCCACCATTCCGAGAGCATCCGTCGCGTAGCTGTACAGCGCGTCCATGTTCATGTTTTCGGCCGTTGCGATCTGCGCTTTGTTTGCACTCTCGATCTCATTCAGCTGGGAACGCATGCTTGAGAGTTCATTCGTTTTACTGAAAAGACGAATGTACATGATGACGACAAGCATACACCCGGCCATGACCAATCCGGCGCACAGAAAGAAATGAAACCTTCCCTTTAACTGTGCCATATCTATTGTCCTTCTGGCTTGTTTTTGTCTTGTGCTTCGACTGTTTGAGACAGCCTCACGGCGGTTCTCGCTGCGGCGAGTCTCTTCGCGTCTGCCCTCGCTGCGGCGGGCATCCTCGCGGCTTCTCCTTCCGCGCTGCTGCTCTCTTTTGAGACGTTCCTTCCGGTAAGGGTTCTCCCGTCTCTCAGGCTCCTGGTACTCCGGCTGCATCGCCATGGAGCCCTGAACCTGTGCACGGTAGC
>ONYR01000082.1 GCA_900322165.1 uncultured Eubacteriales bacterium | reverse complement strand
TGATGTCCGGTAATGACAAGCCAGACTCTGCGCTTGCCTTCGTTCAGGCGCTCAAACATGCGGTCGATCGACTGCCTCTCCGCATCCGTCATCCCGTTGTTGATGTGTTCGAGGCTCTTGTGGCCGAAGACAATGCATGGATAAGGCGATTCCATAACAGTGTTTTCAAACCATTTCCGCTGCACGTCATCGAAGGTAAAGACCGAATCCTCCTCGCTGAGATGCCAGAAGTTGGCCATGCTGTACGGGATCGACTTGCCTTCGTGGCGCAGATGGTTCAGATCCAGAACGATGAACCGGAACCCGCCGCGGTCAAAGGCATAGTAGCCCTGCGGAATCCCGTAGGCAGCCAGTGCCTCCTCGTGCGTGTTCTGCTCACATTCATGGTTGCCAAGGACATGGTAATGATCCATCGGAAACGCATCGAACTGCTCGACGATCTCCTTAAACCGGGTCGGTCCGTGGCACAGATCTCCCACATGGATCACAAAATCGACCTTCTCCCGCTCGGCTCGCTGCCTGATCGCGGCGAGCCGCTTGTCCGCCTCAGAGTAAAACTCGGACGGATAGTAAAGAAGGTCGGTAAAAACCAGAAATTTAGTCATGGAAATCGCTCCAGAGTCGGATTCAAGCCGCTTGTCAGAGGCCGCCCGTCAGAGGCTGCCCGTCAGAGGCTGCCACCAGAGGCCGCTTGTCAGATAACCCCCAGCGGGATCAGCACGATCAAGAGCACGGCGACAAGGCTCCACTCCCCGATGAGGAAGGCGTTGCGCTTTTTCGGCTCCATGTCCGGGACATAGTTCGAAGCAAGGAAGAACGGAATGTAGGTCGTGATAAAGACCGGCAGCACGCCCCACCACTTATAAACCCAGATAAAGGAATGATTGCTGGTGCCGGCGAGGAAGGACTCGACAAGCGCGAACAGCAGCGCCATTTCGATCGCGCCGACAAGTTTGCAGCTGATGCCTTTGCGGCCGTTTTTCGCGAAGTAGCGCTTGCTGCGATCCGCGGGCAGCATCTTGAAGGAGATGATCCCGGCGAGCGCGAACATCATCGACAGCTCCCAGCACACGCCGATGAGGAGGATGAACGTTGTCGATTCGTTCGAAACCGCCCAGAGCGGATACCCCGTCACGTGCGCGATCACGGCGTTCGCGATCTCGTAGAGCCAGTGCACGCCGTAGAGCGCAAAGCCCGCGTAGATGTGCTTGAATTCTTTCTTCTGGAACTCACTCCAGTACACATAGAACACGACGGCCAGAATAAAGATGAACGTCCAGTTAAAGTTTTCCGTGCTGCGTACAATGATCTGCTTAACCAGATTCATGGCTTCGTCGGAGCCATCACCCCAGAACTTGAACATGCCGATTCTCCTTTCTGAAAGCTGCCTGCGAATGGTCAAAATATAAAGGACTTCTATGTCCATCTTATCATAGAAGTCCTTCGTGTAAAGAATTATTTTTTCTGCAGGTTAAAAACCGCCGGGGCCGCGGTGTCCGTACACTTTATGACCGTTCAGCTCACTCTCGAGGACAGTGCGGCACTCCTCACCCTTCAAATGTTGCAGCGACCTTCTTCAGCAGCTCGCGGATCGGCAGGTGCTGCGGGCATACGCGCTCGCACTTGCCGCAGCGGATGCACGCGGACGCCTTGCCGTGGCCTTCTCCGGTAATGACACTGTCGTAATAGAACGCAGTATTCCAGTTGTGGAACGCTTCGTGCGCATTGAGTGCGGCGAACAGGTCGGGAATGCGGATTCCCTTCGGGCACTCATTCTCTTCGATGCAGTACCGGCACGAGGTGCACGGGATCAGGTTCTGCGATTTGAAAATGTCGCAGACCTGGTGGATCGCCGCTAGCTCTTCCGCTGCTTCTTCCTTGTCAGATCCCGATTTGCTGGGATGATTATATCATCCGAAAACAGGCATGGTCAATTAAGCCAAACTAAGCAGCCGATTCTGTTGTGCTGCTTTCAAAAAATCGGGAGGAATTTCTTGATTTTTCATGCAAATCGGGTCCGTCTCCGATTTCTGAACGATAATTATATATAGAGACATTTTTATCTCGAAGCAAATCGATAAAGGAGAACCCCATGAAGAACAAAGAAGTCGCGGAAAACAACAGTCAGCTCATTCAGTACATGGTTTCGCCTGAAGAGGCGTTTGCTGTTTGCCAGAAGGAACAATCTATATTGCTGAGTCAGCAGGCAGCAATTAATGAGGCAATCAAAACACACCTTCATTCTCTTACAAGATTCATCTCTTATCTTGAAGGCTCGATCCACAAAGCTCCGGAAGGATTCCTTAGAATCCACGCAAAAAGGAACTTGACAAACTACTATTTTTATCATCCTAAAGAGCGAGGATGTGGGCAGTATCTCCCCTTCCAATCCAACGAAAAGCTGATACGCGCTCTATGCCAGAAGAGTTATGATCAAAAGCTTTTATCTGCAGCCAAACATGCTCTTGTCTCTCTGCAAAAAGTGTCATCGCTCACGTCTGCTGCTGAATTTCGTTCGATCTACGACAAAGAGACCCCCGCACGCAAGCTCATGATCACTCCTTATATCCTGTCTGATGAAGATTTTGTCCGTTGCTGGAAAGCAGCTCATACCACCCAGCACACATTTCGCGAGCAGGACAAGGTATATAATACTGATCAAAATGAACGTGTTCGATCAAAATCTGAAGTAATCATTGCCAATGCTCTGAATTCCATGGGAATCCCCTACTGTTATGAGCCGATCTTGTCTTTAGGCCAAACTGATTACCGGCCGGATTTTATCGTCCTGAACGTCCGGACTCGAAAAGAGTACTATTGGGAGCATCTTGGAATGATGGATGACAAGGATTACCAGGATCATTCTTATCGGAAAATAGCTGTTTATGAGCAGAATGGAATTATTCCCGGAGTCAGCTTGATTCTCTCGTTCGAAAGCACCTCAATGCCGCTCTATACTCCGCTTATTAAGCAGCTGATTCAGCAGTTTTGCCTGTAAGCGTTGGGGCACACTTGTTGTGCCGTGCCGCAAAAGGTCATGGATCCATTGTTGAGCAGGCATTTACCTATAAATTGAACAGGCATCGAGCTTGTATAGGTGTCCATGAGGCATTTTGAACGGTCGATACCTATACAAAGTCATCGTTTTCGAACTTGTATAGGTGTCCATGAGGCATTTTGAACGGTCGATACCTATACAAAGTCATCGTTTTCGAACTTGTATAGGTGTGTTTTTCGTTGTCGACACCCATACATCACTCAAAACAATAAGCTTGTATAGGTATGCCGTTTATCATTTTGTCTTTTTTGATTAATTCGCGCACCTATACAACACCATATTCCACTCGTCTGTATAGGTGCGACATCTGACAATGCCAGTAAAGCCACCTATACAACACCATATTCCACTCGTCTGTTTCACCAAAAAAAGTATGTCCCTAATATCTCCGCATTGCGGACAACTAAATTATTTTTTCTTTTTGTGCATTTTTGTTTCCCCTTTCTTGTTTTTCCGGCATTGTGGTGCGATAATATAAAAGCCTTTTTAGCAAACCGCATTAATTATCGGGAATGATCAATTCCATCCATTGAACGGCAAGGAGCGAAAATGCATTTTGGGGGCATCTTGTTAATTGTTTTGGGAGTGGCAGCAGTTGGATTAACGATCCTCGGAATTGCCCAAAAACCTTCCTCTGTTTATAAAAATGACCCACGCCAGCGGAATCCTCTGGAAGGGAAGCGCCTCGTCTTTATTCCAAACGAACGTGACCCTGAAAACGCCAATGGCGTCAGAGGACATCTGGAAGTCGTTGGAACGACCAATCTGTCGACCAGCTTTTACGATCGGTTTTGGAAGCGTCTTTTCGACGTGATCCTTTCTTTTCTCGGAATCGTTCTCCTGTCCCCGCTTCTTGTGATATTGTCCATCGCGATCTTCATAGATGATCCCGGCCCGGTGATGTTTACGCAAAAGCGGATCGGCCGCAATAAACAGTACTTTAAGATCCACAAATTCCGCTCGATGAAAAAGGGTTCGCCCAGTGAAGTGCCTACCCATATGCTCTCGAATGCGGATCTGTATTGCACAAAGGTTGGCAGATTCATCCGCTCTACCTCGTTGGATGAGCTTCCGCAGATCTGGGATATTTTTATTGGGAACATGTCGATCATCGGGCCGCGTCCTGTTTTGTGGAACGAAGACTGTCTTACCGCCGAGCGGGACAAATACGGTGCCGGTGAGGTCCGACCGGGGCTGACCGGCTGGGCTCAGATCAATGGCCGCGATACGTTGGGTTTCGCGGAAAAAGCCAAGCTGGATGGTGAATACACGGAAAAACTAAAAGCGGGCGGTTTTGGCGCTTTCCTGTTTGACTGCCGCTGTTTTATCGGTACGATCCTGCCGGTCGTACGGCGGGAAGGTATCGTGGAAGGCGTCACCGATAAGATGAATAAAAAAGCGTCCTAAATAAGATCGACAAGGAGGTACACCCTTGGCTGAAACGAAAAAGAAAACCAAAAAAGAGAACACTAAAAACAGATGGGTCACAGTGCTGCTGATGGTCCTTTTGGGCGCGATCATGGCGATGTTTACGGCCTTCGTGATCCGTCTGAATGTCCTTCCTGACAAATATGTCTGGATCATGATCGGCGTCTTTGCCGTTCTGCTCTTTCTCGAGTATTTGCTGCTCCATCACTTTAAGACGAGTATCCGCTGCGTTCTGGGCGTGATCCTTGCGCTTCTGCTTTCCGGCGGACTGATCTTCGGCGGCTATATGCTGAATCGCACTCAGACAGCTTTAAACAATCTCACGACCGTGCGGGAGCAGGTGACCGAGATGGTCGTCTATGTGCGCAGTGATGATGCGGCAACTACGCTGAGTGAGACCGCGGGTTATCCCTACGGGATCATGAAGACCCAGAACCGCGAGGTGACGGATCAGGCGATCTCCGATCTGGAGTCTCAGCTGAAATCAACGCTTGTGACACGGGAATATGATGGTCCGGATACCCTCGTTGCCGCCCTTCTCTCCGGTGAAGTCAACGCGATGCTGATGAACCAGGCCTATCTCGAGATGCTGTCGGAATTGGAAGGTTTTGCGAATGTCACCGAGAGCGTTCGGCAGCTTTCCATCCTTCAGGTCGTTACCCGGGTGGTCGTGCCGATTGCCGAAACGAACGATTCTTCTTCCAAAACGAATTCGGGCGCCAACGATGAATCTTCAGCCCAGGGCAAGGAAGAGTCCTCCTCCCGGAATGACAAACCCGATGGCGTCTTTACGGTCTTCATCTCCGGCATCGACACCTATGGCGGTGTATCGACGGTGAGCCGAAGCGACGTCAACATTTTAGCGACGATCAATACGACAACGCATCAGGTCGTGCTGATCTCCACCCCGCGCGATTTCTATGTACAGCTCCCCAACTCCGGCGGCGCCTACGATAAACTGACACACGCCGGTATCTATGGTGTTGACTGCAGCATGGGCGCGCTTGAGATGCTCTATGATATCGATGTCGATTATTACTTCCGGGTCAATTTCACGGGCTTCCGCGACATCATCGATTCCCTCGGCGGTATCACGGTCTACTCGGACGCGACCTTCGCAAGCGGCGGATATCAGTTCTATCAAGGCGAAAACTATCTGTACGGTGATTCGGCGCTTGTGTTTGCGCGCGACCGATATTCCTTTGCCGATGGGGACCGTGCCCGCGGACGTCACCAGATGGCCGTGATCAAGGGCGTGTTCCAGAAACTGATGTCTCCCGAGATCCTGACAACGTATACGACGATTCTCGATGCCATCGACGGAGACTTCGAGACAAGCATTCCCTATGCCCTGCTCTCCGGTCTTGTCAAAGACCAGCTATCTTCGGGCGCTGACTGGAATATCGTCAGCTACTCCGTCAACGGCTGGGGCGATTATCGGGTTCCGTGGTCCTTCGGCGTCAACCTGAACGCCTACGTTATGATTCCGTATGAAGAGACCATCGAGACCGCGAAGGAACTGATGCGTCAGGTGCGGGACGGCGAAGTCGTGACAGCACCGTAAAACAGTACAAAAAAATAAGGGCTGCAGCGTTTGGCTGCAGCCCATTTCTTTTTTTCAAATTCTCCTTAGTGTTTTTTCCGAAACAGATGTGACGCCTGCGTCATTCCGTAGAGAAGCGCGAACGAGACCGCGCTGTCACTGTGCATCAAAAGGGTCGCGAGCCGTATTCTCCCCACCCACGAGGGGAATCCGGCGAGCGGCAGATTATCCTTTGTAAACGCGAGCATCTCCCGGATCAGCGGCAGGCTTTCCTTTCGCTCTTCCCGTGTGAATCCCAACCAGCTCCACCACACTTTCGCGATCCACCTTGCCGGAAGATACAGGACTTCTTCTTTTTT